>NZ_AMPR02000421.1:0-24639 GCF_000307735.3 Cupriavidus sp. HPC(L)
TAGAATGGCGGTTTCTCCCTCCTTCGGTCGGCCCATCATGACTTCGTCCGCCTCCCAACCGGAACGTCCCGCCTCTGCCCGCAAGCGCTGGCCGCTGGTCGCGGGCCTGCTGGTACTGGTCCTGCTCGGCTGGTTAGGCTACCGCGCGTTGACCCCGGCCCGGCACGCGCCGCAAGCGACCTTCGTGCTGCTGTCCGGCGAGCGCGTCAGCACCGCGCAGCTGCAGGGCAAGGTCTATATGGTCAACTTCTGGGCCACCAGCTGCACCACCTGCGTCAAGGAGATGCCGGACATGGTGCGCACCTATCAGCAGTTCAAGGACAAGGGCCTCGAGTTCGTCGCCGTGGCGATGAGCTATGACCCGCCGATGTACGTGACCAATTTCACCGAGACGCGCAAGCTGCCGTTCAAGGTCGCGCTCGATTCGGACGGCTCCGCGGCCAAGGCCTTCGGCGACGTGCAGCTGACGCCGACCACCTTCGTGGTGGACAAGGACGGGCGCATCCTGAAGCGCTATGTCGGCGAGCCGGAATGGGACAGCCTGCACAAGCTGCTGGACGAGGCACTGGGCAAGGCGGTTTGATGCGCTGACTGGGAAGGGGCGGCCGCGGTATGCCGGCGCCGCTTGCCCTCTCCCCAACCCTCTCCCGCAAACGGGAGAGGGAGAACCCAGTAGGCATTCGGCAAGGCTCTCGCGAAGGCGGGCGAGATAGCTGGCCGCAGGCGTTCGACAAGGCTGCCGGCTTGCTCCTCTCGCCCGCTCGCGAGAGGGGCCGGGGGAGAGGGCAACTCCGGCGCTACCACGCCAAAAGCGCCCCTCTCGCCCCTTCAACCATCCCCCGCTTGCCCAACACATCTGTATGGATATACAGTCTGCGGCGAACATTTCCGGTTTTCGCCCTCGCTCGCCACTGTGTCCGTCGCTCTCGCTCCTGCACCCGCCGCCGCCCCGGCCGACCCGGCCGATCCGGTCGACTATCTCGCCGCGCTCAATCCCGAGCAGCGTGAAGCGGTCGAGCACCCGACCGACCAGCCGCTGCTGATCATCGCCGGCGCGGGCTCGGGCAAGACCAATACGCTGGCGCACCGCGTCGCGCACCTGCTGCTGGGCGGCGCCGATCCGCGGCGCATCCTGCTGCTGACGTTCTCGCGGCGCGCCGCGGTCGAGATGGGCCGGCGCGTCGAGCGCATCGTCGACCAGGCCTTCGCCGCCCGCAACGGCGCCACGTCGTCGGCCAATCCTGGCCGCGCGGCGCTGCAATGGGCCGGCACCTTCCACGCGATCGGCGCGCGGCTGCTGCGCGAATACGCGGAGACGCTGGGCCTGTCGCCCTCGTTCACGATCAGCGACCGCGGCGATTCGGCCGACCTGATCAACGTGGTGCGGCACGACCTCGGCCTGTCGGCGCAGAACGCCCGCTTTCCGCGCAAGGAAACCTGCCTGGCGATCTATTCGCGCGTGGTCAACACGCAGTTGCCGCTCGAAGAGGTGCTGCAGCGCCAGTTCCCGCGCTACGCGATGTGGGTCGACGCGCTGCGCACGCTATTCGCCGGCTATGTCGAGGCCAAGCAGAAGCAGCAGGTGCTCGACTACGACGACCTGCTGCTGTACTGGGCACAGGCGCTGGCCGAGCCGGCGCTGGCGCGCGACATGGGCGAGCGCTTCGACCACGTGCTGGTCGACGAATACCAGGACACCAATGCGCTGCAGGCGGCGATCCTGCTGTCGCTCAAGCCCGACGGCCGCGGCCTGACCGTGGTCGGCGACGATGCGCAATCGATCTACGCGTTCCGCGGCGCCACCGTACGCAACATCCTCGACTTCCCGCACCGCTTCTCGCCACCGGCGGGACAGGTCACGCTGTCGCGCAACTACCGCTCGACGCAGCCGATCCTGGCCGCGGCCAACGCGGTGATCGGGCTGGCGGCCGAGCGCTTCACCAAGGACCTGTGGTCGGACCGCGCCAGCGCCGAGAAGCCCGGCGTGGTGGTGGTCAACGACGAGACCGAGCAGGCGCGCTTCGTGGTCGAGCGGATTCTCGCGCGGCGCGAGGAAGGGCTGGCGCTGATGGCGCAGGCGGTGCTGTTCCGTGCCGCCGACCACAGCGCGCAGCTCGAACTGGAGCTGGTCCGCCGCAACATTCCGTTCGTCAAGTTCGGCGGACTCAAATTCCTCGAGTCGACCCACGTCAAGGACATGCTGGCGGCGCTGCGCTGGCTCGAGAATCCGCGCGACCGCATGGCGGGCTTTCGCACGCTGCAGCTGATGCCGGGCGTCGGGCCCAAGACCGCGGCGCGCGTGCTCGACGGGCTGGAGCTCGCCAGCGATCCGCTGTTCGCACTGGAATCGTTCGAAGCGCCGCCGGCGGCCGCCGAGGCATGGACCGAACTGGTCGCGCTGGCGCGCGAGGCGATGGCCCCCGCGGCGGCATGGCCGGTCGACTTCGAACGCGTGCTGCGCTGGTACGAGCCGCATCTGGAACGGTTGCACGACGATGCCGCCGCGCGCGCCGCCGACCTGCAGCAGTTGGCGCGCATCGCCGCGACCTACGGCTCGCGCGAACGCTTCCTGACCGAGCTGACGCTGGACCCGCCCGATGCCTCCAGCGACGAATCGGGCGTGCCGCTGCGCGACGAGGACTATCTGATCCTGTCGACGATCCATTCGGCCAAGGGCCAGGAGTGGAAGGCGGTCTACGTGCTGAACGCGGTCGACGGCTGCCTGCCGTCGGATCTCGCCACCGGCACCACCGAGGAGATCGAGGAAGAGCGCCGGCTGCTCTATGTCGCGATGACGCGCGCACGCGACCATCTCGATATCGTGGTGCCGCAGCGCTTCTACGTGCATCAGCAGCCCGGCATGGGCGACCGCCACGTGTATGCGTCGCGCACGCGCTTCCTGCCCAATCGCGTGATGCCGCATTTCCACAGCCGCGCGTGGCCGCCGCCTCCGCCGGTCGACGCGGCGCCCCAGCGCGCGTCGCTGCCGGCGGTCGACCTGGCCGCGCGGATGCGCAATATGTGGCGATGAGCCGGCCGTAGGGGCCGTAGCGCGGGCGTAGCCTGCGGACACCCGTTACGCCGGGCCTGCGACGCGGGCGTCGGACCGGCGCTTGTTGTGCGCCATAGCTAACTCCCGCCACGGCGGCGCCCTGCAGACGCCGCCATGCGGTCGAAACGGCCCCCGGCTCGCCGTATAATTCCGAGCTTCCCACCGTTCCGACCGGCGCCCAGCCGCCCGCGCGGCCCAGCCGAGCGTGCCGCGCCCTCCCACGCATGAGCAGCTACTACCAGCACCACGTCTTCTTCTGCCTGAATCAGCGCGAGCCGGGCGAAAACTGCTGCGCCAACCACAACGCCAAGGCGATGCAGGAATACGCCAAGAAGCGCTGCAAGGAGCTGGGCATCGCCGGCGGCGAGGGCCGCGTGCGGATCAACAAGGCGGGCTGCCTGAACCGCTGTGAACTCGGTCCGGTACTGGTGGTCTACCCGGAGGCCGTTTGGTACACATTCGTCGACGAGCAGGACATCGACGAAATCATCGACAGCCATCTGATCCACGGCAAGCCGGTCGAACGCCTGATGGTGGATCGCTGAGCGCCGCGCTCGGACCGCATCCGTCGCCATCCCGCTGCCAGCCGCCGCCCACGCTCCCTTTCGTTCCCGGATTTCCGCCCTTCCTGCCATGAACGCGCATACCCAGGTACTCACCGTTGCCGGACCCGCCGGCGCGATCGACGTGTCGGTCGACCTGCCGCAGGCCGCCCCGGTGCGCGGCCTTGCGCTGGTCGGCCACCCGCATCCGCTGTTCGGCGGCACCAAGGACAACAAGGTCGCGCAGACGCTGGCCCGTGCCTTCGTGCAGCTGGGCTACGCCACCGTGCGGCCGAACTTCCGCGGCGTCGGCGGCACCGCCGGCGAGCACGACAACGGCCAGGGCGAGCAGGACGATCTGCTGGCGGTGATCGACTGGATGCGCCAGCAGCGCGACTGGTCCGCCGACGCGGCCACGCTGCCGCTGGCGCTGGCCGGCTTCTCGTTCGGCAGCTTCGTCGTCAGCCATGTGGCGCGGCGCCTCGCCGAGGCCGGCACGCCGGCCGAACGGCTGGCGATGGTCGGCACCGCGGCCTCGCGCTGGCAGGTCGCCGACGTTCCCGCCGACACCATCGTGATCCACGGCGAGCAGGACGAGACCGTGCCGCTCGCCAGCGTGCTCGACTGGGCGCGGCCGCAGGAGCTGCCGGTCACGGTGATTCCCGGCGCCGACCATTTCTTCCATCGCAAGCTGCATCTGATCAAGCAGCTCGTCGTCAATGCGTGGCAGCGCTGAGCCCGGGCATTGAGCGGGCGGCCACGGCGATCCGTGGCCGCCGCTCCATGCCCCGCCGCCACGTCCGCGTGGCGGCGCGACGCTGCCCTTTCTTTCTTGTCGGAACCTGAAAACATGTTCAATCAAGCTTCGCCGCTGTTCTCCCACCGCATCGCCCATACCCTGCTGGCCAGCGCCGCCGTGCTCGCGCTCGCCAGCGCACCGCTGACGGTGCGCGCGCAGGCCGTGCCGATGCCGCAGGTGGCAGCCAAGGCGTGGATGCTCTACGACGTCACCAGCGGGCAGGCGCTCGGCTCGCAGAATGCCGACGCCCGCATCGAGCCGGCTTCGCTGACCAAGATCATGACCGCCTACCTGGCCTTCCAGGCGCTGAAGGAAAAGCGGCTGACGCTGGACCAGGCCGTGGTGCCGACCAATGTCGTTCTGAAGGTCAAGAGCGACGAGTCGCGCATGTTCATCGAGCCGAACAAGCCGGTCACGGTGCAGGACCTGCTGATGGGCCTGATCGTGCAGTCGGGCAACGACGCCGCGCTGGCACTGGCCGAGGCCGTTGGCGGCTCCGAGGAAGGCTTCGTCGCGATGATGAACCGCGAGGCCCAGCGCATGGGCATGAAGAGCACGCACTTCACGAATACCGACGGCATTCCCGACCCGAACCACTACACCACCGCGGCCGATCTGGCGATCCTGACGACGCGCCTGATCCAGGACTTCCCCGAGTACTACGGCATGTACTCGCAAAAGGAGTTCACCTATAACAAGATCAAGCAGCCCAACCGCAACCGCCTGCTGTACATCGATTCGACCGTGGACGGCGTCAAGACCGGCCACACCCGCTCGGCGGGCTACTGCCTGATTTCCTCGGCCAAGCGCCCGCTGGCCAACGTGCCGAACGGCTCGCGCCGCCTGATCTCGATCGTGATCGGCACCACCAGCGAACAGGTCCGCACCCAGGAAAGCCTGAAGGTGCTGAACTACGGCTTCCAGTTCTTCGACACGCTGCGCCTCTACGACAAGGGCCAGGTACTGGCCACGCCGGACATCTACAAGGGCAGCAACGACACCATCAAGATCGGCGTCCGCGACGAGACCTACGTCACCGTGCCCAAGGGCACCGCGGGCCGTCTGAAGCCGGTGCTGGAGCGGCAGGAGCTGCTGGTGGCGCCGATCTCGGCCGGCCAGCAGGTCGGCACCGTCAAGCTGATGGACGGCACCACCAAGGTGGCGGAATTCCCGGTGGTCGCGCTGGAGGAGGTGCCGGAGGCCGGCTTCTTCGGCCGCATCTGGGACACCATCCGCCTGTGGTTCAAGCGCAAGTAACAAGCAACAAGGAGGCCGCCGCCATGAGCGCCGACAACACCGACAACGGGTCCGACCGGCCTTCGCTGATCGAGTACCCGAGCGATTTCCCCATCAAGGTGATGGGCGCGATGCAGGATGGCTTCGCCGAGGCCATCGTCACGCTGGTGCAGGAATTCGATCCGGGCTTCCACGCCGGCAAGATGGAGATGCGCCCGTCGCGCAACGGCAACTATCTTGGCCTGACCGTGACGGTCTGGGTCACCAGCCGCGAGCAGCTCGACGACCTGTATCGCGCGCTGACCGCGCATCCGATGGTCAAGGTGGTGCTGTAACGCCTTCGGCCTTGGCCACTGCTGCCGCCCTCCCCCCCCCCGGCCCCTCTCCCGCAGGCGGGAGAGGGGAGCCACCCGCGCGGTGAATCTCGAGGCCGCCGATGCGCGGTCCCTCTTCCCTGAATCATGAATACCCTGACCCTGAAGCCCGGCAAGGAGAAGTCCCTGCTGCGCCGCCATCCCTGGATCTATGCGACCGGCGTCGACCGCGTCGAGGGCCGCGCCGAGCCAGGCGCCACCATCACCGTACGCGCCGCCGACGGCCGCTTTCTCGCCAAGGCCGCCTACAGTCCGCACTCGCAGATCCGCGCACGCGTCTGGACCTTCGACGAGAACGAGCCGGTCGACCATGCGCTGATCAAGCGCCGCGTCGCCGCGGCGGTCGCCCATCGCCGCCAGTGGGTCAGCGACAGCGACGCGGTGCGGCTGGTGTTCGGCGAGGCCGACCGTCTGCCCGGGCTGGTGGTCGACTACTACGGCGCCGGGCGCGGCGCCGAGCAGGCGCAACTGGTCTGCCAGTTCAATGCCGCCGGCGTCGAGCAGTGGAAGGACGCGATCGTGCAGGCGCTGGTCAGGGAGACCGGTTGCCCCAACGTCTACGAGCGCTCCGACGCCGCGGTGCGCGAGCGCGAAGGGCTGGAGCTGGTGACCGGCGTGCTGGCCGGCGCCGACCCCGACCCCGAGCTGTCGGTGACCGAGCATGGCGTGCGCTACTACGTCGATGTCCGCAACGGCCACAAGACCGGCTTCTATGTCGACCAGCGCGACAACCGCAAGCTGGTCGGCGACCTCGCCGAAGGGCGCGAGGTGCTGAACTGCTTCTGCTACACCGGCGGCTTCTCGCTGGCGGCGCTGCGCGGCGGCGCGGCGTCGGTCGTGTCGATCGATTCGTCGGGCGAGGCGCTGAAGATTGCCGAGGGCAATGTCGCGCTGAACGGCTTCGATGCGGGCCGTGCGACGTGGCTCGACGCGGACGTGTTCAAGTCGCTGCGGCAGTTCCGCGCCGAGGGCCGGCAGTTCGACCTGATCGTGCTGGATCCGCCCAAGTTCGCGCCGTCGGCCCAGCATATCGACCGCGCCGCGCGCGCCTACAAGGAAATCAATCTGGTCGGCATGCAGCTGCTGCGGCCGGGCGGTCTGCTGTTCACCTATTCATGCTCGGGCGCGATCGGCATGGAGCTGTTTCACAAGATCGTGGCCGGCGCCGCCACCGACGCGCGCGTCGATGCGCGCATCCTGCAGCGGCTGTCGGCCGGCACCGACCATCCGATGCTGGCGGCCTTCCCCGAGGGCGAATATCTGAAGGGGCTGCTGCTGCAGCGGGTGTAGGCACGTCCGGGCGCAACCCGTTGCACCGACGCTTTTGCCGCTTCACCGAGACGTCACCGGGTCGTCCCCGGATCGTCATATTGCCGCTCTACCATGCCGTTGACGGTTCCGGCATTGGCAGGTGCCCGCCGTCGATGTATCAGTCTTCGTGGTAATTGCCCCGCCCCGGACGCGGGGCTTTTTTTTGGTTCATCGCCGATTACCGGGCGCTAGACTGGGGCCTCTACCGTTGCCCTACCGTCGCCTCGCGCAGCTTTCCTATAATCGAACGATCGTTCAAAAAAAGCCGGTGCCACGCATCGCTTCCGAGGTCCAGGAGACACCATGCCCGCCGCCAAACAGATTCCCGCCGCCCTGCAGAACCTGACGCTGCCCGTGATCGCGTCGCCGATGTTCATCGTCAGCTATCCCGAACTGGTGCTGGCGCAATGCAAGGCCGGCATCGTCGGTTCGTTTCCGGCGCTGAACGCGCGCCCGGCCGAGCTGCTCGACGAATGGCTGACGCAGATGCAGCAGGAACTGGCGGCGTTCCGCGCGGCCAACCCCGACGCCACGGTCGGGCCCATTGCGGTCAACCAGATCGTGCATGCGTCGAATGCCCGGCTGGAGCAGGACGTGCGCGTCTGCGTCGAGCACAAGGTGCCGATCTTCATCACCTCGCTGCGCGCGCCGGTCAAGGAGATGATCGACGCGGTGCACAGCTATGGCGGCATCGTGCTGCACGACGTGATCAACCTGCGCCATGCCGAGAAGGCGATCGAGGCCGGCGTCGACGGCCTGATCCTGGTCGCGGCCGGTGCCGGCGGGCATGCCGGCACGCTGTCGCCGTTCGCGCTGGTCGGCGAGGTGCGGCGCATCTTCGACGGCCCGATCGCGCTGTCGGGCTCGATCGCCACCGGGGACGCGGTGCTGGCGGCGCAGGCGATGGGCGCCGACTTCGCCTATGTCGGCACGCGCTTCATCGCTTCGCAGGAAGCGCATGCCAGCGAGGCCTACAAGCGCTCGATCACCGATGCGGCCGCCGCCGACATCGTCTACACCAACCTGTTCACCGGCGTGCACGGCAACTACATCCGCGAGAGCATCCTCAATTCGGGGCTCGATCCGGAAAACCTGCCGCAGGCCGACAAGAGCAAGATGGACTTCTCCAGCGGCAGCTCGAAGGCCAAGGCGTGGAAGGACATTTGGGGCGCGGGCCAGGGCGTCGGGCAGATCGACGCGATCCAGTCGGCCGGCGAGATTGTCGCGCGGATGAAGGCCGAGTACGATGCGGCCAAGGCACGCCTGTGCGCCGCCTGCTGACCGCCTCCGCCACCGCGGACGCGGTCGTCCCCGCAGACCGCTGGAGATTCCCCGCTGGATAAACCCCCTGTCGTCATTGCCGAGGTCCGGCGCAGCCGCCGCGAACGCCTGGTGCGCGCGGCCTGGGCCACGCTCGGCATCGTCTGCATGGTGCTGGCGGTGCTCGGCATCTTCCTGCCGGTGCTGCCCGCCACGCCGTTCGTGCTGCTGGCCGCGGCCTGCTTCGCGCGCGGCTCCGAACGCTTCCACGACTGGCTGATGAGCCATCCCCGGCTCGGGCCGATCGTGCACGACTGGCAGCGCCACCGCAGCATCCCGCTGCGCGCCAAGATCCTGGCGATCGGGATGATGTGGATCTCGCTGCCGACCACGGCCTGGCTGCTGCGCGCCAGGCCGGCATTCTCGATCGCGCTGCTGGCGATCGGCGTCGTGGCGACGGCCTATCTGCTGTACCTGCCGACCCGGCCGCGCGGCGGCTATGGGCCCGCATCGGCCGCGCCGCCGGCCGATCCGGAACCGCCGCGGCGCCGCTGAACGCGCGCCCCGTTGGACGCGCTCAGTCGTAGCTGCGCGCGTCCTCGATGACCTTGCCGTCCTGCGGCAGCGAACCGGCCGGCACGAACTTCACCTCGCCCTTGAGCCGCATCACGTCGCGCATCGACACGGCGATCGCATCGGCCAGCCCTTGATCGTCCCGCGTGGCGTCGCAATGCAGCGTCATCACGTCCGCGCCCGGCGCGCCGGTCACCACCAGCCGCACGGCGCGCAGCTCGGGATGGCGGCGCATCACCTCCCCGATCTGGCCCGGATGGACGAACATCCCCTTGACCTTGGTGGTCTGGTCGGCGCGGCCCAGCCAGCCGCGCAGCCGGATATTGGTGCGCCCGCAGGGGCTCGGCGTCGTCGACGAGCCCGGCACGACGGCGGACAGGTCGCCGGTGCCGAAGCGGATCAGCGGATAGTCCTCGTTGCCCAGCACCGTGACCACCACTTCGCCGACCTCACCCTCCGGCATCGGCCGCGTGCCACCCGGTTCGACGATCTCGACCAGCACGCCCTCGTCGACCACCCAGCCGTCGGCGCCCTCGCTCTCATAGGCGATCAGCCCGACATCGGCGGTGCCATACATCTGGTGCACCTTGATGCCGCGCTCGACGAACCACGCGCGCAGCGAAGGCGGCAGCGCCTCGCCCGACACCAGCGCCTTGGCCAGGCTGCATGGCTGGCCGAGCTCGGCGCCGCGTTCGAGCAGGATCTTCAGGAAGGACGGCGTGCCGGCGTAGGCCGCGGGCCGCAGCATCGACAGCGCCTGCACCTGCGATTCGGTCTGGCCGACGCCGGCCGGAAACACGCAGCAGCCCAGCCGGTGCGCACCGGTTTCCATCATCATGCCGGCCGGCGTGAAGTGATACGAGAAGGTGTTGTAGACCAGCTCGCCGCGGCGAAATCCTGCGGCGAACATCGCACGCGCGGTGCGCCACCAGTCGGGCCCGTGGCCGTCGGGTTCGTGCAGCGGCCCGGGCGATTGGTAGATATGGCGCAGCGCGCCCAGCGGCGTCGCGTTGAGCCCGCCGAGCGGACCGCTGGCCTGCTGCAGCGCGCCGAGCTGCGCCTTGCGCGTGACCGGCAGCGCGGCCAGCGCCTCGCGCGAGGTCAGCGCCCGCGGATCGACATCGCGCAGCGCCTCGGCGAAGTACGGCGCGTGCGTTCTGGCATGCGCGACCTGGCGCGACAGCGCGGCCAGCAGGGACTGTTCGCGCGCGGCGGGGTCGCGCGTCTCGAGAGCGTCGAAGTGTTCTGACATGGGTGACGGATGTCGTTAAGGATGGTTGCCGCTCAGGCGAGCCAGCGCTTGCGCCGGCGGTAGCTCTTGACGTCGCGGAACGACTTGCGGCCGCCGCCGTCGGCATCGTTGGCGGCCACGCCGAGGTAGAACTCCTTGACGTCCTCGTTGGTGCGCAGCGCCTCGGCGGCGCCATCCATCACCACGCGGCCGTTCTCGAGGATGTAGCCGTAGTCGGCATAGCGCAGCGCGACCATCGTGTTCTGCTCGGCCAGCAGGAAGCTGACGCGCTCGCGCTGGTTCAGGTCGCGCACGATCTCGAAGATCTCCTCGACGATCTGCGGCGCCAGCCCCATCGACGGCTCGTCGAGCAGCACCATGTTGGGCTTGGCCATCATGGCCCGGCCGATCGCGCACATCTGCTGCTCGCCGCCCGAGGTATAGCCGGCCTGCGACTTGCGCCGGGTCTTCAGGCGGGGGAAGTAGGTGTAGATCTTGTCGAGCTCGTCGCGCGTTTCGCCGCGCGAGAGCCCGCGCGTATAGGCGCCGGTCAGCAGGTTTTCCTCGATGGTCAGGTGAGCGAAGCAGTGCCGGCCTTCCATCACCTGGATCACGCCGCGCTTGACCAGATCGTTCGGCGTCAGCTGGTCGACGCGCGCGCCGCGGTATTCGATCGACCCCTTGGTCACGTCGCCGCGCTCGGCGCGCAACAGGTTCGAGATCGCCTTCAGCGTGGTGGTCTTGCCCGCCCCGTTGGCCCCCAGCAGCGCGACGATGCTGCCCTCCGGCACGTCGAGCGACACGCCCTTGAGCACCAGGATCACGTGGTCGTAGATCACTTCGATGTTGTTGATGGACAGCAGGGTCATGGTGACCTCGGTAGTGATATCGCGCGCGATGGTGTCGGCGGACTGGGCGCACGCATGCCCTGGGGTCTTCTCCCCTCTCCCGCTTGCGGGAGAGGGGCGGGGGAGAGGGCAAGGGCGATGGCCATGCCTGCGCGCCCGAAAACCACCTCCCTCTCCCCGGCCCTCTCCCCCTGAGGGGGAGAGGGGGAACACCCGCCTGTTCAGCGGAACGCGCGGGATCGGCCCATCACGACTTCGCGCAAGCCGGCGTGATGCCCTTCTCCTTCGCGTACTGCGCCGCGTTGGCCTTGAACAGCGGGTGGATCAGGCTCTTGTTGCCCTCGATCCAGTCCGACACCACGGTCCACTTGGCGCCGTCCCATTGCTGGATCTTGACCTTGCCCGAACCCTCGTGGTTTTCGCAGCTGGTCTTGATCTCCGGCAGCAGGCCGGTGGCGCCGAGCTGCTGCAGCCGCGCGTTGGTCAGGTTCAGGTTCTCGAAGGCCCAGCGCATCTGCTCGCCGCTCATCGGCTTGCCCTTGCCGAACTTGTTCTGCGCGACGCGAATGGCCTCGACCGTGACCACCGCCGCCGACACGCCGCGGTTGTACAGCACCGAGCCGATCTTGTTGCGGTCCTGCATATTGCCCTTGCCGCCGCCGTAGACCACCTTCTCGATATCGGCGATCAGCGGCACGCCCTTGCCGGCCACGTTCCAGGTCGCGCTCATGTAGCCCTTGGCGGCGTCGCCCGCGGGCACGGTGTCTTCCTCGGAGCCGGCCCACCACGAGCCGATCATCTTGTCGCGCGGATAGCCGACCTTCTGCGCGGCCTTCAGCGCGGTCTGGTTCATCACGCCCCAGCCCCAGAAGATCACGTAGTCGGGCCGCTCCTGGCGGATGCGCAGCCATTGCGCGCCCTGCTCGTTGCCCGGATGCGCGACCGGGATCTCGATCAGGTCGAACTTGCCGAGCTTGGCCTCGGCCTGCAGCGCGACGATCGGCTCCTTGCCATAGGCCGAGTCGTGGTACAGGTAGACGATCTTCTTGCCGGCCAGCGAACCGCCGCTCTTGCCGGCCAGGTACTTGACGATCGCCGAAACCTGCATCTGGTAGGTCGTCACCAGCGGGAAGGCGTAGGGGAACACCGAGCCGTCCACCGCGTCGGTGCGGCCATAGCCCATCATCACCAGCGGCACCTTGTCGGCCGCCGTCTTGTCGACCAGCGCGTACGAGATGCCGGTCGACATCGAATGGTAGGCGGTGCCCTTGGTGGTCGGGTTCTTGCCCTTCAGGCGCTCATAGCATTCGACGCCCTTGGCGTTGTTGTACTCGGTCTCGCACTCTTCCCAGCTGAGCTTGACGCCGTTGACGCCGCCTTCCTTCAGGTTGACGTAGTTCAGATAGTCGATAAAGCCGCCGTACCAGGACTGCCCGTTGGCGCCATACGGCCCGACCCGGTAGCTCGGCAGCGCGATGAACTGCTCGCCGCTCTGGGCCTGCGCCGGCAGCGCCGGCACCAGCAGCGCGGCGGCCGCGCCGACTGCCAGCGCGACGCGCTGGGCATTGCGAATCAGGTTGCTCATCACTGTCTCCTTCACCTTGGCAGGTGCATTGTTATGGCGTTGTTGTCCAACGACCCGTTTGCATGACACCGACGCGTGCCCCGTCGACACGGCGTCAATGCGGGAACGGCCACAGCCGCAGCTTCTCCTTGCCGATCTGCCACAGCCGAGCCAGGCCGTGCGGCTCGACGATCAGGAAGAAGATGATCAGGCCGCCGAACACCATCATCTGGATGTGCGAGACCGTCGCATTGGTGAACGGCAGGTGCAGCAGCGCGGCCAGCGGCGGCAGCATGTTGTCGAGCAGGATCGGCAGCAGCAGGATGAACGCGGCGCCGAGGAAGGAACCGAGGATGCTGCCGACGCCGCCGATGATGATCATGAACAGCACGCGGAACGACAGGTCCAGCGAGAAGCCGTCCGGCTCGACCGAGCCCAGGTAGCAGAACGCGTACAGCGCGCCGGCCACGCCGCAGTAGAACGAGCTGACGGCGAAGGCCAGCAGCTTGGTGCGCATCAGCGGAATGCCGATGACCTCGGCCGCCACGTCCATGTCGCGCACCGACATCCATGCGCGTCCGGTCGACGAGCGCACCAGGTTCTTGGCGATCAGCGCCAGCACCGTGACGATCGCCAGCACGAACAGGTACTTGCGCATCGGCGTGTCGATCGGCAGGCCGAACAGGTCCAGCTGCTGCGCGGTGATCACGCCCGACGAGCTGTTGTTCGAGAACCAGGGGAACTTGGTCAGCGCCCACACCACGAAGAACTGCGCGGCCAGCGTCGCCACCGCCAGATAGAAGCCCTTGATCCGCAGCGAGGGCAGGCCGAAGGCCACGCCGACCAGGGCGGCCGACAGCCCGGCCAGCACGAACGTCAGCAGCACCGGCAGTCCCTCGATGCGCAGCTGGAAGTTGTAGGCCGCGTAGGCGCCGACCGCCATGAAGGCCGCGGTGCCCAGCGACAGCTGGCCCGCGTAGCCGGTCAGGATGTTCAGCCCCAGCGCGGCCAGCGAGAAGATCAGGAAGGGGATCAGGATCGCCGAGAACCAGTACTCGCTGCCGATCAGCGGCACGCCGACGAAGGCGAGCGCGAGCAGCACGGCGAAGCCGATGCGGTCCTGCCGGATCGGAAAGATCTGGCTGTCGGCGACATAGTCGGTCTTGAACTGGCCGGCTTCACGATAGAACATGGGCGACTCCCTGGCGTCGTGCCGCTGGATCGTTGGGGACCGTCACACGCGGTCGATATGCTTTTCGCCGAACAGCCCCTCGGGCCGCACCAGCAGGAACAGCAGCGCGAACACATAGGGGAACCAGCCCTCGATGCCGCCGAAGTTGCCGCCGAACATCGACTGGAACACCGGCGGGATATAGATCTCGGCCAGCTTCTCCGAGGCGCCGATGATCAGCCCGCCGACGATCGCGCCCGGCACCGAGGTGAAGCCGCCGAGGATCAGCACCGGCAGTGCCTTCAGCGCGGTCAGCGTCAGCGCGAACTGCACGCCATTGCGCGAGCCCCACAGCATGCCGGCCACCAGCGCGACGAAGCCGGCCACGCCCCAGACGATGGCCCAGATGTTCTGCAGCGGAATGCCCAGCGACAGCGCGGCCTGGTGGTCGTCGGCCACCGCGCGCAGCGCGCGGCCGACCTTGGTGTACTGGAAGAACAGCGCCAGCGTGGCGACCAGCACGCCGGCGATCGCCGCCGCGGCCAGGTCGAACTTCGAGATCACGATATTGAAGCGGGTCAGGATCGCCTCGATCGGCTCGTCGACGATGCCCAGCTGGATCGGCCGCACCTCGTTGCCGAACAGCAGCGGCCCCAGCCCCTCGAGGAAGAACGACAGGCCGATGGTCGCCATGAACAGCGTGATCGGCGGCTGGTTGACCAGCTTGCGCAGCACGAAGCGTTCGGTGCCGATGCCGACCAGCGTCATCACGAAGAAGGCGCCGATCACGGCCGCCCACATCGGCATGCCCTTGTCCATCAGCCCGACCACGGCCAGCGCGGCGAAGTAGACCATCGCGCCCTGCGCGAAATTGAACACGCCGGAGGCCTTGTAGATCAGCACGAAGCCGAGCGCCACCAGCGAGTACATCAGCCCGGACAGCAGTCCGCCGAGCAGGATTTCGAAGAAGAAGGTCATCGGCGTGGCCTCGGTGAAGGACAGGAGTCAGCGTTGCGCAAGTGGGCGATGCCGTTCAGTGCGACGCGCCCAGGTAGGCGCGGATCACCTCGGGGTTGGACTTGACCTGCTCGGGCGTGCCGTCGCCGATCTTCTTGCCGTAGTCGAGCACCACCACGCGGTCGGAGATGTCCATCACCACGCCCATGTCGTGCTCGATCAGCACGATGGTGGTGCCGAACTGCTGGTTGACGTCCAGGATGAAGCGGCACATGTCCTGCTTCTCCTCGACGTTCATGCCCGCCATCGGTTCGTCCAGCAGCAGCAGCGAGGGCTCCGCCGCCAGCGCGCGCGCCAGTTCGACGCGCTTCTGCAGGCCGTAGGGCAGGCGCCCCACCGGCGTCTTGCGGATCGACTGGATCTCGAGGAAGTCGATCACCTCCTCGACCTTGCGCCGGTGCGCGATCTCCTCGTTGCGGGCCGGTCCCCACCACAGCGCGTTGGCCAGCAGCCCGGAGCGAAAGCGCGTGTTGCGCCCGGTCATGATGTTGTCGAGCACGGTCATGCCCTTGAACAGCGCGATGTTCTGGAACGTGCGGGCGATGCCCTGGCGCGCGGCGGCGGTCGGATGCATCTTGCGCCGCTCCTCGCCGCGGAACACGATGCGTCCCTGCTGCGGGTGATAGACGCCGTTGATCACGTTCAGCATCGAACTCTTGCCGGCGCCGTTCGGGCCGATGATCGCGCGGATCTCGTGCTCCCGGACGTCGAACGAGATGTCGGTCAGCGCCTTGACGCCACCGAACGACAGCGAGATATGCTGCAGATCGAGGATCACCTCGCCATGCCGCGTCGCTGTCGCCCCTGTCGCACGCTGGTTCGACTTCGACTCCGCCTCGATCGCCACGCCGCCTTCGGCCAGCGGCTCGCCGGCTTGCTGTGTCCCGGGCCCTGCCCCTGCGCCGGACCATTCAGGCGAGCCGTCGGCCCGCCGCTCCACGCCTTGCCACGCCATCTGCGTCATCCTCCTGCCCCTGCTATGCCGCTTGCTCGGCGGGCGTCGCGGCGCCGACCTGCGTTGCCGTCGCGGCCTGCGCCGCTGCCGCCGGCGGGAAGCGCCGGGCATCCACCAGTTTCAGCGTCGCGCTGACGCTGCCTTCGCGCCCGTCCTCGAACTTGACGCGCGTCTCGATGAACTGCTCCGCGCGGCCGGCATACAGCGCGTCGATCAGCACCGCGTACTTCTCCGCGATGAAGCCGCGGCGCACCTTGCGCGTGCGGGTCAGTTCGTCGTCGTCCGGATCGAGCTCCTTGTGCAGGATCAGGAAGCGCGCGATCTGCGAGCCGGACAGCGCCGGATCCTTGGCCAGGTCCGCATTGACCTGCTCCACGCATCCGGTGATCAGCTCGATCACCTGCGGCTGCGCGGCCAGGTCGATATAGCCCGCGTACGGCAGATGGCGCCGTTCGGCCCAGTTGCCGACCGCCTCGAAGTCGATGTTGACGAAGGCGCAGACGCGGTCGCGGCCGGTGCCGAACGCCACCGCCTCCTTGATGTAGGGGAAGAACTTGAGCTTGTTCTCGATGTACTTGGGCGCGAACATCGAACCGTCGGCCAGCTTGCCGACGTCCTTGGCGCGATCGATGATCTTCAGATGGCCGTCGGCGTCGATCACGCCGGCGTCGCCGGTCATGAAGTAGCCGTCGTCGTTGATCGCCTCGCGCGTCGCATCGTCGCGCTTGTAGTACGCCTTGAGCAGACCCACGCCGCGCACCAGCACCTCGCCGTTGTCGGCGATGCGGATCTCCATGCCGGGCGCGGCCGGGCCGACCGAGTCGAACTTGACCTGGCCGTCGGGCTGCAGGCAGACATAGGCGCAGGTCTCGGTCTGGCCGTAGAACTGCTTCAGGTTGATGCCGATCGAGCGATAGAAGCGGAACAGGTCCGGGCCGATCGCCTCGCCCGCGGTATAGGCCACGCGGATGCGGCTCATGCCGAGCACATTGCGCAGCGGGCCGTAGACCAGCCATTCGCCGAGCGCGTAGCGCATCCGCTCGAGCAGCGGCACCGGACGGCGATCCAGGATGTCCGCGCCGCAGCGGCGCGCCACGGCCATGGCCCGGTCGAACAGCTTGCGCTTGAGCCAGCCGGCATCCTCCATGCGGATCATCACCTGCGTCAGCAGGCTTTCGTAGATGCGCGGCGGCGCGAAGTAATAGGTCGGACCGATCTCGCGCAGATCGGTCATCACGGTCTCGCGCGACTCGGGGCAGTTGACGGTAAAGCCCGCGGCCAGCGCCTGCGCGTACGAGAACAGGTTGTCGCCGACCCAGGCCATCGGCAGGTACGACAGCACATCGTCGTCGGGGCCGAGCCGGTCGAATTCGCAGCCATGCATCGCCGCGCCGATCAGGCCGCGGTGCGAATGGCAGACGCCCTTGGGCTTGCCGGTGGTGCCCGAGGTGTACAGGATGATCGCCGTATCGTCCGGATCGCCGGCCGCCACGGCCTGGTCGAAGAAGCCCGGATGCGCGCGGTCGTATTCGCGGCCGATCTCCTGCAGGCGCTCATACGACATCAGCGACGGATGGTCGTAGTCGCGCAGCCCGCGCGGGTCTTCATAGATCAGGTGGCGCACCGCACCGCCCTGCGCGGCCAGGTCCTGCTCGACCTCGAGCAGCTTGTCGACCTGCTCCTGGTCCTCGACCACCGCGAACGCGATCTCGGCGTCGCGCAGCACGTAGACCATTTCGCTGGCGATCGCGTCCTGATACAGCGGCACCGGCACGCCGCCCAGCGCCTGGGCGGCGGTCATGGCCCAGTACAGCCGCGGACGGTTGTCGCCGACCACCGCCAGGTTCATGCCGCGGCCGAAGCCGAGCGCCGCCAGCCCGCAGGCCAGTGCGCGTACCTCTTGCGCCGCCTGCGACCAGCTGCTCGTCTGCCAGATACCGAGATCCTTCTCGCGATAGGCCGGATGATCCGGCCGCTGCTGCGCATGCGCCAGCAGCAGTCGCGGGAAGGTCGTTGCCGACCTGTCCTGCATCGCTGTCTCCTGTCCCTCCGGCGGGTGGGTTCCCGCCGGTGCCAAGCGCCGGTGCCGATCGTTATACTTGCCGCTGGTCGCCCGCCGGCCAGACGGCCGCGGCGCGCCAGGGATATCGTGGCCGCGCCTTTGCGCGCGGGTCGGTCCGTGGTGAACGTAAGATAGCCGATGCCCCTCCCCCCGGTTGTCACGTCGGTGACAATTCCGGGTTAATCCCTAGCGGAGTCCTCGCCGGACTCCCGACCGGAGCCTAGCAGGCATGCTCAACGACTTTCTGGACCGGTGCATCTGGGCCGCCGACCTCAGCGACGAACAGCGCCAGCGGGTGCGGCAGGCCATGTTCGTGCGCGAATACAACCCCGGCGACTACGTCTGCCACAAGGGCGAGATGGCCGAGCACTGGCTCGGCGTGCTGGAGGGGATCGTCAAGATCACGACGGTGTCGCCATCGGGCAAGTCGGTGACCTTCACCGGCGTGCCGACCGGCGGCTGGTTCGGCGAAGGGGCCGCCCTCAAGCAGGAGATCCGCAAGTACGACGTGATGGCGCTGCGCCATTCGCGCATCGCCTTCCTGCCGCGGGAGACCTTCCAATGGCTGCTCGATACCAGCCTGCCGTTCACGCGCTTCCTGCTGACGCAGCTCAACGAGCGGCTCGGCCAGTTCATCGCCGCGGTCGAATACGAGCGGCTGCTCGATATCGACTCGCGCGTCGCGCGGGCGGTGTCGTCGCTGTTCAACGAGCACCTGTATCCGGGCATCGGCACCAAGCTGGAAATTTCGCAGGAAGAGATCGGACTGCTGGCCGGCATTTCGCGGCAGCGGGCGAACCAGGCCCTGAAGGTATTGGAGCAGCAAGGCCTGGTTCGGGTCGACTATGGCGAGATCGAGGTGCTCGATCTCGAAGGATTGCGCCAGTACGGCGAGTGAGGCATCGGATTCAGACCGGCGCCGTTTGCCCGGCTGGCACCCGTTCGGGCAGCGGCGGCGCGGACGGCGGCACCGTGGCAGGCGTGGAAGATGTGGCAGGTGTGGAAGCCGTGGAGGACGTGGAAGCCGTGGAGGACGTGGAAGCCGTGGAGGACGTGGAAGACGTGGAAGACGTGGAGGAAGGCGATGCGGCTGGCTGCTGAGGGTTCGGCGATTTGCCCTTGTCCACCGGATGCCGCTGCGGGCGATCGTTCGGCTTGCGCGGCGCGTCCAGGTCAAACTGATGCAAGGACTCGAACTTGCCGTCGGTGTAGACCGTGACGGGCTTTTCGCAGTCCGTCTCCGCCACCGTGGCGACCGGGGGGACCACGGACTTCAGTTCCTGCCTCAGCACGTACGCCGCGGCCTGTTGCGGCGAGATCGGCTGCTCGGCGATCGGACCGGAAACCACCTCGATCTCGTCGGCCACGACGACGCGCTCCGCGGACGGTCCCCCGGCACCGCCTGCCCCGGCCGCTTCGCCCGCCCAGCGATGGAGGTAGCCGCAGGTCGTATTGCCGATTCGCAGACTGGACGTCAGCCTGAGCAACAGCTCGGTCGGCACGTCTTCTTCGGCTTTCCACTCGAAGGCAAATTGGCTCTGTAGCCGGCGCACGCTGTCGTGGAGCAGCGGAACGATCTCCCTCTGGTAGAACTGGCCCAGCGAAACGTCGAATACCGTCTGATGCAATGCCTTGGCATCGCCTTCGATATGTTTGGGCACCTCGGCCAGGCGGATGGTCTTCCATGCCCACTTCGCCAGGCTCGGCCGTCCCTGCGGCACGAAGCGCAACGCCTCGCCATCCTTGCGCGATGCGACCGCCAGCACCTCCTCGTGAGTCCGCTCGCCCGAGATCCAATCGAGCAGCCCCGGCTTGCGGGTGAAGCGCGCCAGTCGCACGCCCTCGGGCAAGGCCGCGCCAGCCGGGCGGTCGTCGTGCAGCGCCTGCGCCGCGGCGGCCGACACACCGCGTTCCTGCACGACCTGGCGCACGAACGCGGCGAGCCGCTGTCCGGCGACAAAGGGCTTGGCCTTCTGCTGGATCGCCTCGATCAGGCTCGCGCGTGCATCGAGCACCGCGGATACGATCCGATCGGCCTTGTCGCGGCACACCCCATTGAGGATCGCCTGGAAGCGCTGTGCCGCGCAAGCCCGGCACGACGCCATGGCTTCGTCGACGGCGCGGGCCAGGGCCCGCCGCGTCGCCCGCGTCGACTCCGGGCTGCCATCCTTCTTGACCGTGCAGATCAGCAGCGGCCTGACTTCGTGATTCTCGTTATCCGACAGGATGCCGCGCGCCCACTGTTCCAGCAGCCGCGGGGCTTCGTCCTCGATCGTCGCGACCATGAAACGGCCCATCAGTTCGGCCATGTTCCGGTAACCGCAATCCTCTCGGTCACCCCTGGCGATCGACAGCAAGCGCTCCATGTCGCGGCGGGCGCGCTGCTTGCGCTCGGGCGAGCCGCTACCCCGGGCGTGCAGCCGGAACTCGATGGCATCGCCTCCGCTCTTGAACGACAGCACCAGGATGTCGTCCTCGATCCTGGACTTGCCGCGATCGATCTGTTCCAGGCTCACCGGACCTTCTTCGGGACAGCGGATCCATGCGTCGATTTCTCCCGGGTTCAGCGATACCAGCGTCCCCAGCGCGCGCTCGGAGATCGGGCGCCGGTTCGACGCCGCCTGGCCGCGCCGTTCGGCCGCGCCGGCTTCGGCGAGCGGTGCCTCGAAGCCCGGCCACAGCTCTTCGACAACGCGATCGGCATGCCCGCGCAGGCCCTTGACCAGGCCCGCCGTGATGGTGGATCCGCTGCGCAGCGCCCGCTCCATCCTGCGCGTGCTGCTGCGGAAGAACAGATAGTCCATCAGCTGCCGGATCCGCGTCTGCACCAACGATTCGCCGTTCTCGAACTGGCGCTCGATGCATAGCCGCCGTGTCTGTCCCTTGGTAACCAGCTTCAGCGTGAAGATCTCCTCGCCGATCTGGAATCGGCCGCTCGGCTCCGGCCCACTGGCCTTCTGTCCGAGGACGCGCGCCACGAAGTCGCCTGGATTGCTTCGCACGTGCTGGTAGTACTGATCGTACGTCGTCTTTTTCACCTGTCCGATAAACGTCGCCATGACTTTCGATCCTCATAGGGTGAGTGGAGGCGGTCATCGTACGGATCGCGACGAGGCCACTTTTCGGAAAGCGACCGATTCTTTGTCGATGGAAATGGCACCACGCGGCGGGCACGGAGCGCGAAGCGTCATTCGCGCGTACTCGTGCTCGTGCAGGACGCGGATGGTGGAGAGGACAGGGGAAACGAAGCGAGAGGAAGTTCGGGAAGACGAGGCGGACGGGCACAGGGAAAGACGCGAACCGGCACGCGGGCCGGTCCGCGGAGCAGCCGATCGGTGGGTTATCGGCCGTACTTCAGCGGTACTTCAGCGGCCGGTGCGTCAGCGGCTCTGGCTGTAGACGTAGACGCCGCGTCCCGTCTTGCGCCCGAGGTAGCCGGCGGCCACCATCTCGCGCATCAGCATCGCCGGCCGGTACTTCGGATCGGCGAACTCGGCATACAGCACCTCCATCACCGCCAGCATCGTGTCGAGCCCGATCATGTCGGCCAGCGCCAGCGGGCCGATCGGATGATTGCATCCGAGCTTCATGCCCTCGTCGATCTCTTCGGGCGAGGCCAGGCCCTCGCCGAGCACGCAGAAGGCCTCGTTGATCATCGGGCAGAGGATGCGGTTGACGACGAAGCCCGGGCTGTTCTTCACCGTGATCGGATACTTGCCGAGCTGCTTCGACAGCTGCTCGACCGCCGCGTGCGTGGCGTCGCTGGTCTGCAGGCCGCGGATCAGCTCGACCAGCGCCATCATCGGCACCGGGTTGAAGAAATGCATGCCGATGAAGCGCTCGGGCCGGTTGATCGCCGCGGCCAGCTTGGTGATCGAGATCGACGAGGTATTGGACGCGACGATGGTGTCGTCGCCGACCAGCGCATCGATTTGCTTCAGGATCTTGAGCTTGAGCTCGTAGTTCTCGGTGGCGGCCTCGATCACGATCTGCGCGGCCTTCAGGTCCTCGTACGCGGTCGAGCCGCGCACGCGCGCGAGCGCGGCGTTCTTGTCGGCCTCGGTGATCTTGTCCTTCTTGATCAGCCGGTCCAGGCTGCCGGCGATCGTGGCGATGCCCTTGTCGACCGCGCCCTGGCTGATATCGACCATCACGACATCGAGCCCGACCACCGCGCATGCCTGCGCGATGCCGTTGCCCATGGTGCCTGCGCCGATGATGCCGACGGTGTGGATTGTCATGCTGTCTCCCTGCTTGCGAATGGAATAGGAATGGATCGGGGATGGAGGTGCAGTCGGGCCGCGCGCGGGCGTCAGCCCAGCGCCGCGATGATGCGCGCCGCGTGCTGCTGCAGCACGGCCGGATCCTGCGGCTCGCTCGCGTGGCCGCGCAGCGGGCGGTCGGCGTAGCGCGGCACGATATGGAAATGCACGTGCGGCACGGTCTGGCCGGCGGCGGCGCCGTTGAACTGGCCGATCGACAGGCCGTCCGGTTCGAACGCGTCCCGCACCGCGCGCGCGATGCGCTGGGTCGTGCGGATCGCGGCCTGCGCGGCGCCTTCCGACAGCTCGAACAGCTCGGCGGCGGCCTCCTTGGGCAGCACCAGCACGTGGCCGTCGGACTGCGGCATGATGTCCATGAAGGCCAGCGTGTCGGCGTCCTCGTAGACCTTGTGGCAAGGCAGCTCGCCTCGCAGGATTCGGGCAAAGATATTGTTCGGGTCGTACACCGTGAGCTCCGGTTCGGGAATGCGTGGCGGCGGCAATGCGGCGCCGCCTGCGAGTTTAACGCACGGTCGTGCGAAATTGCGGCGCGCGACGATGGCCGCGGAAAACGACAGCGCCGGGCACGGCGGCCCGGCGCTGTCGTGCCGTTCGGCAAGCGCTACATGTTGCGTCGATACTGTCCGCCGACCTCGAACAGCGCATGCGTGATCTGCCCGAGCGAGCAGACCCGCACCGCGTCCATCAGCACCGCGAACACGTTCTCGTCGTCGATCACCGCCTGGCGCAGCCGCGCCAGCATCGCCGGTGCCTCGTCGGCATGGCGGGCGTGGAAGTCCTGCAGCCGTTGCAGCTGGCTCTGCTTCTCGTCCTCGCTGGAGCGTGCCAGCTCCAAGGTGGCCGGGGTCGGATCGCCGTCGGGATTGCGGAAGGTGTTGACGCCGATGATCGGCAGCGAGCCGTCGTGCTTGCGCTGCTCGTAATACATCGACTCTTCCTGGATCTTGGCGCGCTGGTAGCCGGTCTCCATCGCGCCGAGCACGCCGCCGCGCTCGGCGATCCGCTCGAACTCCTGCAGCACCGCCTCCTCCACCAGGTCGGTCAGCTCCTCGATCAGGAAGCTGCCCTGGTTGGGGTTCTCGCACTTGGCGACGCCCCATTCGCGATTGATGATCAGCTGGATCGCCAGCGCACGCCGCACCGATTCCGCCGTCGGCGTGGTGATGGCCTCGTCGTAGGCGTTGGTATGCAGCGAATTGCAGTTGTCGTAGATCGCGATCAGCGCCTGCAGCGTGGTGCGGATGTCGTTGAAGTCGATCTCCTGCGCGTGCAGCGAGCGGCCCGAGGTCTGGATGTGGTACTTCAGCTTCTGGCTGCGCTCGTTGGCGCCGTACTTGTCGCGCAGCGTGACGGCCCAGATGCGGCGCGCGACGCGGCCCAGCACGCTGTACTCCGGATCCATGCCGTTCGAGAAGAAGAACGACAGGTTGGGCGCGAAGTCGTCGATATGCATGCCGCGCGCCAGATAGGCCTCGACATAGGTGAAGCCGTTGGCCAGCGTGAAGGCCAGCTGCGAGATCGGATTCGCACCGGCCTCGGCGATGTGATAGCCGGAGATCGACACCGAGTAGAAGTTGCGCACCTGATGATCGACGAAGTACTGCTGGATGTCGCCCATCACCTTCAGCGAGAACTCGGTCGAGAAGATGCAGGTGTTCTGGCCCTGGTCCTCCTTCAGGATGTCGGCCTGCACGGTGCCGCGCACGTTCTGCAGCACCATCGCGCGGATCTTCGCGGCCTCGCCGGCATCGGGCTCGCGGCCCTGCTCGCGGCGAAAGCGCTCGAGCTGCTGGTCGATCGCGGTATTCATGAACATCGCGAGGATCGCCGGCGCCGGGCCGTTGATCGTCATCGACACCGAGGTCTGCGGATCGATCAGGTCGAAGCCGTCGTACAGCACCTTCATGTCGTCGAGCGTCGCGATCGAGACGCCCGAATTGCCGACCTTGCCGTAGATGTCGGGACGCAGGTCCGGATCCTCGCCGTACAGCGTCACCGAATCGAATGCCGTCGACAGCCGCTTGGCCGGCATGCCTTCGGAGACCAGCTTGAAGCGGCGATTGGTGCGGAAGGCATCGCCCTCGCCGGCGAACATCCGGGTCGGATCCTCGTTCTCGCGCTTGAACGGAAAGACGCCCGCGGTGTAGGGGAAATAGCCCGGCAGGTTCTCGCGCATCAGCCAGCGCAGCAGCTCGCCCTCGTCGGTGAAGCGCGGCAGCGCCACCTTGCACAGGCGTGTGCCCGACAGCGTGGTGGTGACGAGGCCGGTGCGCAGCTCCTTGCCGCGGATCGTGACCACATGCTCTTCGCCGCTGTAGGCCTCGCGCAGCGCGGGCCAGCCCGCCAGCAGCGCGCGCTCGG
>NZ_AMPR02000420.1:0-24869 GCF_000307735.3 Cupriavidus sp. HPC(L)
AGTTACAGGAGCAGCCAACATGACTCACTACCGTTCGATGTCGGGCCCGCTCGGCGACGTGTTGTTGCGTGCCGAAGACGGCCATCTGACCGGAATGTTCTTCTCCGGCCAGAAATACCATCCGGCCGGACCGTTCGACGGCGCCCCCGCCGATGCACGCCATGCGCGGCTGCTGGAGCAGGCGGCGCAGGAACTGACCGAGTACTTCGCCGGTGCGCGCCAGCACTTTACCGTGCCGCTGCGCCTGGCCGGCAGCGCGTTCCAGCAGCGGGTCTGGCAGGCGCTGTGCGAGATTCCGTTCGGCCAGACCGTCAGCTACGGCCAACTGGCGCTCGGCCTGGGCCTGCCTCCGAGCCATGCGCGCGCGGTCGGCAGCGCGGTGGGCCGCAACCCGATCTCGGTGATCGTGCCCTGCCATCGGGTGCTCGGCGCCAACGGCGCATTGACCGGTTATGCCGGCGGTACCGGGCGCAAGCAGGCACTGCTGCGGCTCGAAGGCACGGCCGCGGCGCCGCATCTGCCGCTGCTGCGCGATACGCTGGCCGCGGCGGCTTGACCTCGCACGCGTAGCGCTCCGGCCGCATGCCGCGCCTGTTCGTCGCACTGGAAACCCCGCCCGCGCTTGCCGCGTCGCTGCTGGCGACGCTGCCGCGCGAGCGCGGCATCCGTCCGACGCCGGCCGCGCAGGTCCACCTGACGCTGCGCTTCATCGGCGAGGTCGACGAGGATCGGGCAGTGGCGATCGACGACGCGCTTGGCACCATCGACGCCATTGCCGTGCCGGTGCATGTCGCCGGCGCCGGCCGCTTCGGCCGGCGCGGCGGAATCCTATGGGCCGGCGTCGCGCCTGCGCCACCGCTGCTGGCCTTGCATGCCGCGATCGATCTGGCGCTGCACGATGTTGGAATCGAGCCGGAGGCGCGTTCCTTCCACCCGCACCTGACGCTGGCGCGCTGCGCGCCGCAGGCGCCGGAGCCGCTGCTGCGCGAGTGGGTCGCCGCGCAACGGGAACTGGCCTGCCCGCCTTATCTGTCGCGGCGCTTCGTGCTGTTCGAGAGCCGCCTGCAGCGGCAGGGCGCCGAACATCGCTGCCGCCGGGCCTTCGCCTTGCACGAGCCGGACCCGGACAACCCCTCCTAAGTCGGGCTCAAGTTTTGCGCCGAGGATGCCGATTCTGTACTAGAGTCCCCTTCGCCCGCATCTGGATCCCCGCACCCGCCCGCGTGATTTCATGAGTTCCCACGAGTCCATCGACCGGCCCGAGGCCGCCGCCGCGTCCGACGCTGCTTCCGACGAACAGTACCGCCTGACCCACGCCTCGCAGATCGGCACGGTGCTGCGCGATCTGGCGTGGCAGAAATGCACGCTGAACGTGCGTTCCGGCCGCGGCCGGGAGACCGTTTCCTCGGTGCTGCATGTCGACCCCGCCAGCCGGACCTTCATCTTCGATTGGTGCCGGACCGAAGAGGAGGCACGCGCGGTGCTGGAGGCCGAGGAAAATACGATCTCCGCGTCGCTGCGCGGCGTGCCGGTGAACTTCGCCATCGGCCGGCCCGAGCCCGTGCAATACCAGGGCGGCCCGGCCTTCAAGGCGCCGTTCCCGGACAAGCTCTATCACTTCCAGCGCCGCCGGCATTTCCGCGCACGCACGCTGGTGACGCGGGGCTACGGCTGCGAGGGACGGCTCGACGACGGTACCGTGGTCAAGCTCGATATCTCGGATCTGTCGCTATCGGGAGTGGGGCTGCGCTCGCGCACGGTCGGCGATGCGCAGCTGCCGGTCGGTACGCGCATCGCGCGCGCCCGGCTCGATTTCCGTGAGCTCGGCAAGCTCGATCTGGATCTGCAGGTGGTGGGGCATTGGCTGGTGGGCCGCGACGACAGCGCGATCCATCATTTCGGCTGCGCCTTCGTCAATCCGGATGGGCGTCTGGAAAATACGCTGCAGCGGCTGGTATTCGCGCTGGAATTGGCCCATCGGGGCTAGCAATTCGCGACGCGCAACGGGCGCGCCGCAGATATCGGGATATCGGGATATCGATGACGCGCCGGCCCTGGATATGCGCGTGGCCGGCGCCAATCCTTATTGCGGCTTGCTCTGCGCCACCATCGTGAGGGCGAGCATCACATCGCCGGACAGGCGGCCACCGTTCGATGGCATGCCGGCGTCTTCCAGGATCGCCCACAAATTCTCGGAGCCGGCCGCAATCCGTTGGCGCAGTTCGGCGAGATAGGCCTGTTCGGCGGGCATCAGGGGTCTCTCTGCCATGCGCATATCCGCGACGATTGCGCCAAGCGAGATGTCATCAAAAGTCATATTGGTGTTGCGGTAGTCTCTTTTTTGACAAGAGTCTTTCGGGTTCGGACTTGTGGACGGTGATTTTAGCAATGTATATCGCAACGCGATGCATTGAATATCGCCACTTTTCCGCGGTCTATTCCGAGGAGTGATGGCGGCGACGCGCATCGCGCTTTAAAGCGTCACGATTGTGAGCATTGCGACATGATCGGCTTCGAATAAGCGGCGCAATATTGGCGCTTGATGCCGATTGTCGTTGTGGCGAGGAGACAGCGGTGCAACAGCCGCACTCGCGTGCCGCCATCTCGCGCGCCATCTCACGCCGCCATCAATCGGCTCATTTCCATTGCCGCCTCACGCATGCGCGGCAGCATGCGGGCCAACATCTCGGCTTCGCCGACCTGCGTGGGCCGCACGCTGACGCTGATGCCGGCCACGACCTCGCCCGACTCCGCGTGCACCGGCACCGCGAGCGCGCGCAGATCGAGCTCCAGTTCCTCGTCCACCACCACATAGCCAAGCGCGCGCGCCTGCTCGAAGCAGGCCTCCAGCTCGGTGCGCGATACCTTGGTCTGCAGCGTGCGCGGCCGCAGTTCGGCGCGCTCGAAGTACGCGTCGCGCGCCGGCTCGTCCAGATGGGCCAGCAGCATGCGGCCGATCGACGTGCAGAAGGCCGGCAGGCGGCTGCCCATGCCGAGCGCGTGCGACAGCATGCGGCGCACCTCGCAGCGGGCCAGATACAGGATGTCGGTGTCCTCGAGGATCGCCAGCGCCGAGGTCTCGCCGACGGCCGCGCTGAGCCGGTCCAGGATCGGCTGCGTCTGGGCGACCAGGGCGGTCGAAGAAAAATAGGCGTGGCCCAGATGCAGCACGCGCGGACGCAGCGCGAAGCGGCCGTCCTCCTGGCTGACATAGCCGAGCCGCTGCAGCGTATAGAGACAGCGCCGCACCGAGGCGCGCGACAGCTGCGTGCGCTGGGCGATCTGCGAAATGGTCAGCGGCCGCTTGCGCTCGGAGAAGGCTTCGAGCACATGGAGCCCGCGCGCCAGCGACAGCATGAAGTTCGGGTCGCCCGCGTACTGGTCCAGCTGATCGGGACGCGCGGGAGCGGGGCGCAGCGGGGCGGCATCGGCGGAGGGCGCGGCAGGGACGGCAGGGGCTGAGGCGGTGGTGGAGCGGGTGGCGTCCATACGGAAAAAGGCCGGATCCGGGGCGGCGGCGGTCGTTCGATAATCGCGCATCATAACCGGCGACGCGCCGTAGCGGGAGATACGCTGCCGGGTTCGCGAGTCGATACCGGTCAGAACCGGCCGATTGCGGCCGCCGCCGTCTCCAATCCGCTGCGCTATTCCGCCAGCGCCGCCAGGATCTGCGCATGCAGGCGGCGATCCCCACAGGCCACCACACGGCCGCCATGCTGGGGATCGTCGCCGGTCCAGCTGGTGATGATGCCGCCCGCGCCTTCGACGATCGGAATCAGCGCCTGCACGTCGTACGGCTGCAACCCTGCCTCGATCACTGCGTCGACATGGCCGGCGGCGACCATGCAGTAGGCATAGCAGTCGCCGCCATAGCGCAGCAGCCGCGCGCGGTCAGCCACGCAGCGAAACGCCTTCCATTCGGGCTCGTCGGCGAACATCTCCGGCGTGGTGCACATCAGCTTGGCCTCGGCCAGGCTCGCGCAGGGCCGCGTGCGCAGCGGCGTCTTGCCGAGCCAGGCCGCGTCGCAGGTGCCAACGAAGCGCTCGCCGGTGAACGGCTGGTCCATCACGCCGAGCACGGGCCTGTCGCCGTCGTTCAGCGCGATCAGCGTGCCCCACAGCGGCAGGCCCGTGATGAAGGCGCGCGTGCCGTCGATCGGATCGAGCACCCAGGTCAGCGGCGACGTGCCTTCGATGCGCTCATGCTCCTCGCCATGGATGCCATGGTCGGGATAGGTGGCCGCGATCAACTCTCGCATCGCAGTCTCGGCGGCCTGGTCGGCAGCGGTGACCGGGTCGAAGCGGCGGCCGCCCTTGTCCTGCACCTCGGCATGGGTGCGGAACAGCGGCAGGCTCTGCGCCGCGGCCGCGTCGGCCAGGCGGTGGGCGAAGTCCAGATACTCGTTCAGGCGTTCAGCGGGCAGCGGCATGGCGGTGGCGACGATTGAGCGTAGGAAGGGGCGTAGGGAGGCGCGGCAAGGATCGGCCGATGCGGCGATGGTACGTCGGTCCCGGCGAGCATGCCAGCCGCAGCGCGCGGAAGCGCTGGCCCCGGCTGGCGCCTAGCGCCGGTTCGGCGCGACGATGCCGAAGCGCTCCATCTGCCGATAGACCGTCGCCCGCGAAATGCCGCAGGCCGCGGCGACCTCGGTCACGTTCCAGTGGTGCGCCTGCAGCGCGGCGAGCAACTGGCGCGCCTTCGGATCGTCGGGGACCGGAGGGCTCGCGGCATCGGAGGCGGGCAGCGCGCGCAACGGAGAGGCAGTGCCGGCGTCGGTCACCTCCGGCGGCAGATCGCCCAGATCGATATGGCCGCCGTCGCTCATCGCCAGCGCGAAGCGCAGCACATTGCGCAGCTGGCGCACATTGCCGGGCCAGTCGTAGGCCAGCATCGCGCGCCGCGCGTCGGTCGACAGCGTCGCGTCGATCTGCAACTGGGCCGCTTCCTCGTGGCAGATCCGTTCGATCAGATAGGCCTTGTCCTGCCGCTCGCGCAAGGTCGGCAAATACAGCGTGGCGCCGCACAGCCGGTAATACAGGTCCTCGCGGAAGCGCCCCTCGGCGATCAGCTGCCGCAGGTCGCGGTGCGAGGCCGCGACCACGCGCAGGTCGACCGCGAGCGGACGCTGCGCGCCCAGCGGCGTGACCTCGCGCTCGGACAGCACGCGCAGCAGCCGGCTCTGCAGATGCAGCGGCATGTCGCCGATCTCGTCCAGGAACAGCGTGCCGCCATCGCTCTGCGCGATCAGGCCGCGCATGCCCTTGCCGCGCGCGCCGGTGAAGGTGCCGGCGGTATAGCCGAACAGCTCGCTCTCGATCAGCGTCTCCGGAATCGCGGCGCAATTGACCGCGATGAACGCGTGCTCGCGCCGGTTGCTGCTCTGATGCAGCGCCTTGGCCAGGACCTCCTTGCCGGTGCCGGTCTCGCCGTGGATCAGCACATTGAGCGGCTTGTTGGCAAGGCGCTTTGCCTGTGTGATCAGCCGCTGCATCTGCGCATCGTCGGCGCCCAGTGCGTCGAGCGCGGCGGTGTCGCCGGGCTCGGGCGCGGCCGGCGTGGGGATGCGGTGCGGCATCACGCGCGGCGCGATCGCGCTGGCGTAGTAAACCTCGTCGCCATGCGTGCGCAGCGTCGCGCGGTCCGACGACATGCCGGCGCGCGCGATGCGCCACAGGTCGCTCATGCTCTCGCGGAACAGCATCGTCAGCGGCCGTCCGATCACCGGGCCATGGTCCGCCGCACGCAGCGCGCGGCGCGCGCCGCTGTTGATGCCGCAGACGATGCCGTCGGCGTCGAAGGCGACCATGATCTCGCCGCTGACGTCGACCAGCGACCAGGTCGCGCCCAGCCGCAGGATCCAGCGGTCGCGGAAGTAGCGCAGGAAATTGGCGTCCTCGATCATCTGCGCATACATCGCCGTCATCTGCAGCGCCAGATGCTGGCTCTCGCGCGGACCGGGCGAGGTCAGCGCCGAAACGTCCAGCACGCCGAGAAAACCGCCGGTCGGGTCGAACAGCGGCGCGCTGTTGCAGGTCAGGCTGATATGCGAGACATCGAAGTGGTCGGTCTGGTGGCAGGTGACCGCATGCTGCTCGACGATGCAGGTGCCCACCGCGCAGGTGCCGGCCTGGCGCTCGCTCCAGTCCGCGCCCAGATACAGGCCGGAGCTCTTGAGCTCGCGATCCCACTGGTCGTTGCCGATGAAGTCGACGGCGATGCCGTGCGAATCGGTCAGCAGCAGCACATAGCCGAGCGACGACATGCGCTTGTACAACTGCTCCATGCCGGTGCGCGCCACGCCGAGGAAGTCTTCGATCTGGTCCTTGTGCTCGCGCAGCCGTCCCGCCTCGACGATATGCGCGGGCATGCGTCGGCCGGGATCCATGCCGTACTCGTTGACGCAGCGGATCCACGAGCGCTCGATCTCGCTGAGCGGCGGCCGCTCCGGATCGGCCTGACTGGCAAGCGTCAGCACCTGCTCGACATGCGCGTGCCGTTGGGCGGCTTGCTTGGCACTGATCACGGGGTCTCCTTCGCTGCGCCTTGCCGTGGGGACGGACGACGCTTTTGTGCTGTTGTGTTCGTGGTGTTATCCAATATAGACCGGACGGCGAGCGGTGCCGGTACAGCGCAACGCCGTTGCCCTCTCCCCCGGCCCCCCTCCCGCGGGCGGGAGAGGGGGTGCTGTCGCGGTGCGGGAGCGACAACGCCTTCCCAGGCGCGACGACCTTACACCAGCCCCGGGCCGGACTTCAATCCCGACAAGCCCGGGCTCAGACCTCGCCCTTGCGCAGCGCGCCGGCCAGGTATTCGGCCTGGCGGATGGCCAGCGCCACGATCGTCAGCGTCGGGTTGGCGGCGGAGCTGGAGGTGAACTGGCTGCCGTCCGAGATGAACAGGTTCTTGACGTCGTGCGCCTGGCCCCAGCGGTTGACCACGCCGTCGCGGGCGTTGGCGCTCATCCGGTTGGTGCCCATATTGTGACTGGCGGGATACGCCGGCATATCGATGACGCGCGTCGCGCCGACCGCCTCCGACAGCTTGCGGAACTGCTGCAGCCCGTGCGCCGCGATGGCGTCGTCGTTGCGGTGGTAGGTCTTGGTCACGATCGGGATCGGCAGCCCGTACTGGTCCTTCTCTGTCGGATGCAGCGTGATGGTGTTCTGCTCGCGCGCCATGTCCTCGCCGCAGACCCAGATCGCCGTCATGTGGTCGTACTGCTCCAGCGCCGAGGTCACGTCGCGTCCCCAGCCGCCCGGCTTCATGAAGGCCGCCGTATAGGGCAGCCCGAGCGCCAATCCCTCCAGGTAGTAGCCGCCGTTGAAGCCGCGCTTCGTATTGAGCGCGACCTCGTCGGCCACCACCGCGCCGATATCGAAGCCGCGGTACATATAGACCGGCTTGCGATGGATCGCCACCGCGGCCGCGGTCGCGTGGTTCATGTAGTTGCGGCCGACCTGCCCCGACGAGTTGGCCAGGCCGTTCGGGAACAGGCTGGACGCCGAGTTCAGCAGCAGCCGCGGCGATTCGATCGAATTGCCCGCCACGCAGACCACGCGCGCCTTCTGCAGGTGCTTGCGCCCCTTGCTGTCGGCGTACAGCACGCCATTGGCCTTGCCGGACTTGTCGTGCTGGACCTGCAGCACCATGCTCTCGGGCCGCAGCTCGACGCGGCCGGTCGCCAGTGCCTTCGGAATCTCGGTATAGAGCGCCGACCATTTGGCGCCGATCTTGCAGCCCTGCATGCAGAAGCCGGCCTGCTGGCAGGCCGGGCGGCCGTCGTAGGGTGTGGAATTGGACGCCACCGGCCGCACGATCTTGCGATAGCCGATCTTGCGCGCGCCGGCCGCGACCACCTTGTACTGGTTGCTCTCCGGCATCGGCGGCTGGCCGCTGGCGGCGCTGCCGGTCACGCCCATCTTCTTCTCGGCCTTGTCGTAGTAGGGCGCCAGTTCCTCGTAGGTGATCGGCCAGTCCAGCACGTTGGCGCCTTCGACCTGTCCGTAGATCTGCCGCGTGCGGAAGTCGTGCGGCTGGAAGCGCAGCGCGACGCCGGACCAGTGGATGGTCGAGCCGCCAACCGCCTTGACGATCCACGCCGGCAGGTTCGGATAGGTCTTGGTGTGATGCCAGCCGCCGGCCGAGATCCGCTTGTCGAGCCACGAGATCTTGCGGAACATCGCCCATTCGTCGTTTTCGAAGTCGGCCTGCGTATAGTGCTTGCCGGCCTCGAGAATCACGATCTTGCCGATGCCCCGCTGCGCCAGCTCGTTGGCCAGCGTGGCGCCGCCCGCGCCCGAGCCGATGATGACGACCGCGTCGCGGTCGTTCAGGTCGATCCGTGTTGCCATGTTTGTCTCCAGTGTCCTGCCTTGTATGGTTCGCGATGCTGTCTGCGCAGCCCTTCGCGCGGGGTACGGCTCAGATCCAGTCGATGTCGTTGAAGCCGCGGTTCGCGTAGCCGCCCTTTTCCCAGGACGAGCCCTCGTAGCCGAGCAGCGGCCAGACCGCCTTGTTGTCGTAGAGGCTGGTCACCATCTCGCCGCGCACCTTCTCGAAGAATGGCGTGGTCTCGATGGCCTTGAGCAGCGCGACGCGGTCGGCCTCGTCCTGCAACTGCGCATAGGGCTTGCCGTGCTTGCGCTGCGCAGCCGCATCGAGATCGCGCACGCCCTGCTGCAGCAGCGTGCGTACCGCCTTGTCGCTGGCGGCGGCGCGGTCCAGCGGCGCGATCGCTTCGACGTAGTAGCGGTCGGCGAAGCGGTCGTGCGGAAAGATGTCGCGCGCCATCACCAGCAGCGTGCGGGCGGTCGGCGTGCCGAGCGCCTTCAGGTCGGTCACCAGCGCCTCGCGCGCCGGCTTGGCCAGCGCGCCGGGCGACACGACGGCGACGCCGATCGCGGCGAGACCGGTGCCTCGGAGGAAGCCGCGCCGCGTCACCGGCTGGGTCTTGGCCACGATGCGCATGCCGGCCGCGGGCGCGGCGGCATCCGCTTGCTGGATGTCGTCTTGCATTTGTCGTCTCCTTCGGTGGGATATCGGTATCGTTGTTTGGCGGGGTCCGCCCGCGCGGGCCACGCGGCGGGCGCCGCGCTAGCCAGGCGGCGCCGCGGCACCGCGCAGCGGCAGCACATGGCGGACGCAAGCGCGCGGCATGGCGTCGTGGTCGTTGGCCGCCACGCTGCCGAGCACGTCGGTCAGCATGTGGTGCAGCCGGTCGGCCAGCACCTCGGCGATCACCGGCGCGCCCAGCTCGGTCTCGCACGAGGTGGTGCGGTCGGCGAGCGCGTCGCCCAGACCGGCCGGCTGCCCCAGCGCCTCGCACAGCAGGCGCCAGTCAGGCGGCGCGATCAGCGTGCCCGAGGTCAGCAGCACGCCGGTGCGCCGGCGCAGTTGCGCGAGGCCGACGATCTTGCGCGACTCGACCACGACCTCCCACGGCGACAGACCGCCATAGCAGGCCCAGGTCAGTGCCGCATCGGCTCGATAACTGCGCGCCTGCTCGGGCGGCAGCGCGAACGCCGCGATGCCCATGTCGCGCAGCAGGCCGGCATGCAGCACGCCCAGCCACCGATAGCTGCCGATCGGCCCGCTGGAGAGCAGCGCGTGGTCGGGCGGCAGCACGATCGAGGCCGACAGCATCCACGGGCCGGTCAGCACCGCGCCGCCGCCGGAGCCGCGCACGACCGCACGGTCCGCCAGCGCGGTGCGCTGGTGCAGCGCCCGCTGCGAGCAGCCGAACACCACGCCGGGCGCGCGATAGGTCCACAGGCGCAGGCGCGGCTCGGTCACCGGCTCGGCCAGCTGCCGCGCGTTCCACGCCTGCTCGGCGTGCGGCGTCGCGGTGACGAGGGTTGGGGCGAGCGCGGCCATCACAGGTCTTCCGCGGACTCGAGGCGCCGCTTCAGGTCGCCGAGGAACGCCGCGGCCGGGTAGCCGTCGACGGCGCGATGGTCGAACACCAGATGCAGGCCCATCATCGGTGCGATGCTGATCCAGTCGTCCTTGACCACGGCGCGGCGGATCACACGGGTGACGCCGAGAATCGCGGCCTGTGGCGCGTGCAGGATCGGCGTGAAGCGCTCGACCTCGGTCATGCCCAGGTTGCTGATCGTGAAGGTGCCGCGCTGGTAGGCGCCCGCGCCCAGCGTGCCGCTCCGCGCGCCCTCGGCCAGCGTGCGGGCCTCGCGCGCGATCTGCTCGACCGACTTGCGGTCGACCTCCCGCAGCACCGGCACGACGAGGCCGTCGTCCAGGCTGACCGCGAGCCCGATGTTGACGTCGGGCATCAGCTCGATCTCCTTGTCGGTGACGCGCGCGTTCAGCCGCGGGTGGGCCCGCAGCGTCAGCGCGGCGGCGCGCAGCAGATAGGCGGTCAGCGTGACCTTGACGCTGTCGCCCAGCTCCGCCTGCAGCTGCGCGCGCCGCGCCTCGACCGCGCTGACGTCGACCTCCAGCGAATGTGCGACGCGGGGGATCTGCCAGCCGGCCGTCATGCCGCGCGCGATCGCGCCGCGCATGCCGGTCAGCGGTATGGTGTGCCGCGGCGGCGTGGCCGCGCCGGCCCCGTTGTCCGCCGCCAGCGTCAGTGAGGCTTCGGCCATGGTCTACTCCTCGATGCGCGCCAGCACGGCGCCGCGCGCGAAGGTGTCCTGCGACTGCACCAGGATCTCGGCGATGCGGCCGGCCACCGGCGCGACGATCTCGTGGGTTGTCTTCACCAGCTCGGCCACCACCAGCGTCTGCCCCTCGGCAACGCTGTCGCCGACATTGACCTGCCAGTCCTGCAACAGGGCCTCGGTGCCTTCCTCGACATCGGCCCACACGTCGTCTGCCATCGTTACGTCGGTCATGCTGCTTCTCTCTTGGCTTCTTGCTTCAGTTCGGGATTGGCTTGCATCAGCGTGCGGACGCTGGCGGCGATCGTGTCCACTTGCGGGATCACGAAGTTCTCGAGCGGGCGGCTGAACGGGATCGGCACGTCTGGCACGGCCAGCCGCCGCACCGGCGCCTTCATCTTCAGCGTGTCGAGATGCTCGGCCACGATCGCGGCGATCTCGCCGGACAGGCCGTAGCTCAGGTAGTCCTCGTCGGCGATCAGCAGCCGGCCGGTCCTGGCCACCGACTCCAGCACGGTCTGCTTGTCCAGCGGCACCAGCGTGCGCAGGTCGATCACCTCGACGTCGATGCCTTCCTCGGCCAGCCGCTCCGCGGCCAGCACGGACTTCTGCACCATCTGGCTCAGCGTGACGATGGTCACGTCGCGGCCCTCGCGCACCACGCGGGCCTTGCCGAACGGAATCGTGTAGGCCTCGGCGGGAACCGCCGTGGTGCTGCCTTCGAAGTACGACATCCACGACAGGCCCATGATGCCCTTGTGGTAGCAGAACACTACCGGGTTGTCGTCGCGGATCGCCTCGATCATCAGGCCCTTGGCGTCGTAGGCGTTCGACGGCACCACGACCTTCATGCCTGGCATGTGGGCGAAGGTGCTGTACAGGCATTGCGAGTGCTGGGCGGCGTCGTTGTAGCCGCCGCCGATGCCGGTCATCACCACGGCCGGCAGCTTGACGCGGCCGCCGGACATATAGGTGTTCTTGGCCAGATGGTTGTAGATCTGGTCGAAGCAGACGCCGAAGAAGTCGACGAACATCAGTTCGGCGATCGGGCGCAGGCCCTCGGCGGCGGCGCCGATCGCCGCGCCCATGAAGGCGGTCTCCGAGATCGGCGTGTCCATGATGCGCTCGGGGCCGAAGCGATCGAGCAGCCCGGTGGTGGCGCTGAAAATGCCGCCGTACTTGCCGATGTCCTCGCCCATCACGAAGACGCTCGGGTCGCGCTCCATCTCCTGGCCGATGGCCTCGGCGATCGCCTGTGCCATGGTCAGCTTGCGGCCGGCCGGCGGGTTGTTGTCGTTGGGTTCCATCTGGTTGTCTCCTGTCATTGCGGGCAGCGTGCGGATTGCGCGCGAATTACGTGCGATTGCATGCGATTGCGTGCGACCGCGTGTCATCACGCGAACACGTGCTGCAGCGCTTCCTCGGGGGCGGGGTAGGGGCTTTCGCGGCCGAACGCATAGGCGGCGTCGACGCGCGTGACGATCTGCCGGCGCAGCGCGGCATCGGCTTCGTCGTCGAGCAGGCCCTGCTCGCGCAGCTGCTTGCCGAGCCGGTCGATCGGATCGTTCCTGCGCAGCGTCTGCGCCTCGTTCTTCGGCCGGTAGGTTTCCGGATCGCCCTGGAAGTGGCCCAGGTAGCGGTCGGTCTTGACCTCGATCAGCGTGGGCCCTTCGCCGCGCCGCGCGCGCGCGACCGCGACGCCGGCCGCGCGGAACACCGCCACCGCATCGTTGGTATCCACCAGTACGCCGGGCATGCCGTAGCCGGCGGCGCGGACCGCATTGCTGTCGACCGACGTCGAAGCCGACTTCTCGACCGAGATGCCATATTTGTTGTCCTCGCAGACGAACAGCACCGGCAGCTTCCACAGCGCGGCCAGATTCAGCGCCTCATGGAAGGCGCCCTGGTTGGCCGCCCCTTCGCCGAAGAAGGCGATCGCGACCCAGTCCTTGCCCAGCTTGCGCGCGGCCAGCGCGGCGCCGCAGGCCTGCGGCGCGCCCGCGCCGACGATGCCGCTGCAGGAGAACTTCGTCTCGGGATGGAACAGATGCATGTGGCCGCCCTTGCCGCGGCCGAGGCCCGTGACCTTGCCGAACATCTCGGCGGTCATCTCGTCGAGGGGAACGCCCTTGGCGATCGCGAAGTGGTGTGGGCGGTGGGCGCCGACCACGGTGTCCTCGGTACGCAGGTGCGCGCAGACGCCGACCGCCACCGGCTCCTGGCCCGCGGCCAGATGCATTTCGCCGGGCACCGGGCCGGCACCGATATCGAAGGCCAGACCCTTCTGGATCTTTGGCGGCAGCTTCCCTTCGAGATACACCTTCGCCATCGTCTCCTCGTAATGGCGAATCTCGACCATCTTTTCGTACATCCACAGCAACTGGTCCGTGGTCGGTTCCATCGTCGTGTCTCCTGTTTCTTTCGCTTGGCGTGGCGCCCGCGTCCGCGTCGGGAAGCGCGGCTGCGGTGGGCGCCGCGGCTGCGATGTCATTGCAAGCGCGATGCCAGTGCGGGGAAACAGGGCGATGGAAGTAGGGCGCCCCGATCGAGCGGCGGGCCGTAAAGCCTTGCGGGGCGCGGCTTTGCGGCGAATCGGGCAAGGGTGGGTCAGGGGCCGCGTGGGGCGCTCGGAGGCGATGCGATGGCGCCCGGTGCGTCGCGGCGCCGTCGCGGCATGCGACAGGTGTCGCGTCCGGAATGCGACAGGTGTCGCAGGCAGAGAGGCCGCAGGAGGCGGCGGAAGGCGGCGGAAGCCGGAGCGTCTAGCCCTGCAGCGCGCGTATCGCCGTCCGCAGCGGCATCGCGATGTCGGCCGCGCGCGATTCGACGCGGTGGATCGGGCCGGCCACCGACACGCCGTAGACCACCCCGGCCAGTGTCAGCGGCACCGCGACCGCGCCGAGGTCGGCCAGCGACTCGCCGAAGTTCTGCGCCCAGCCGCGTTCGCGCGATATGTCGAGTTCCGCCTCCAGCGCTTCGCGCGAGGCGAGCGTGCGCGCGGTCAGCGGCGCGAACGAGGCGCGCGCCAGCAGCGCGTCACGGTCGGCGGCGGGCAGTGCGGACAGGATCGCGCGGCCGATCGAGTTGGTATGGGCCTGCCGCAGTTCGCCGGCGGTGGCGATGTAGCGCACCGGATTGCTCGACTCGACCACATCGAGATAGACCACGCGGCCGTCGTCCTGCAGCTTGCCGAAGATCACGGTCTCGCCGGTCTCGTCGCGCAGCGATTCGAGCACCGGCTGCACCCGCTCGAGCAGCGGGTCGTTGGCGGCGATCCGTTGCGCGATCGCCAGCAACCGGCCGGTCGGGTAGTAGCCCTGGCGCCGTCCAGTCTCGTACAGATAGCCGAGCGCCGCCAGCGTGCGGATCAGGCCGAGGCAGCTCGACATCGGCGCGCCCAGCAGTTTGGCCAGCTCGGTCAGCGTCAGCGAGCGGCCTTCGCGCGCGTAGATCTCCATGATCTCGACCACGCGCAGCGCGGTCTTGACGTTCGCGCTTGCGGCCTTCTCGGCTGCTTTGTCCGCGGCTTTGTCGGCTGCTTTGTCGGCGGCTTTATCGGCGGGTTCCGGGGCGGGCTCCACGTCGGGCATCGGCTGGTTTCCTGTCGGCCTGTTGGTCGGGGGGCATGCTGCGCAAGGCCGACAGTGTAAGGCCTCGGCGGGCGCCGCCGCGGCTTGTGCCGAGGCTAGGCCGGATCGTTGGCCGCTTCGGCAGCGGCATCCGTGCCGCGCTTGGGCAGCGGCTCCGGCCAATGCCGGATATTGCCCGGCGTGCGCGAGAAGCGGGTCGGAATGCCGACGGCGCGCAGCTGCCCTTCGGTCGGATGCGCGTATTCGAACACCATGCCGGTCGCGCGCAGGTGGGCGTCGTCGAGCACGCTGTCGAAGCGCGGCACCTCGCTGTGCGGAATGTCGGCGTCGCGCAGCAGGTCCAGCCATTGCGCGGTGGTCTTCGTCAGCACGATGTCGGCCAGCGTTTCATACAGCGCGTCGATATGCGCGCTGCGGCCCGCGGGTGTGGCGTAGCGCGGATCGGCCGCCAGCTCCGGACGTCCGGCCACCGCGAAGAAGCGCGCCCACTGGGCGCTGGTGTACGGCAGCAGCGCCAGATAGCCGTCCGCGGTCCGGTAGGGCTTGCGATGGGGCGACATCACGCGGCCGTAGCCCGCGTCGCCCAGCGGCGGCACGAAGGTGCGGCCGGCCAGCTGTTCGACGGCCAGGAAGGACACCAGCGTCTCGAACATCGGCACCTCGATCGCCTGGCCCTGGCCGGAGCGCTCTCGTTCATAGAGCGCCATCGGAATCGCGTAGGCAACCGTCAGGCCGGCCACCTTGTCGGCCAGGATCGTGTTGACGTAGCGCGGGCCCTGGTCGCCGTTGGCGCCCTGGAACTGCGCCAGGCCGCTGCGCGCCTGGATGATGTCGTCGAATGCTGGCTGCCCCGCGTACGGGCCGTCCTCGGCATAGCCATAGGCGCCGCAATAGATCAGGCGCGGATGGTCTTCGCGCAGCGATGCGTAGTCGAGCCCGAGCTTGCGCAGGGAGGCGGGGCGGACGTTGGAGACGAACACGTCCGCCTCGGCGAGCAGGCGTTTGAGCGCAGCGAGGTCTTCCGCCCGCTTCAGGTCCAGCACGACGAAGCGCTTGTTGCGGTTCAGGTTCAGGAAGGCCGCGCCCATGTTCGGATGACGCGCCGGCTCCGCATGGCGGAAGACGTCCCCTTCCGGGGATTCGACCTTGATCACCTGCGCGCCCATGTCGCCCAGGATCTGCGTCGCATACGGGCCCATGCCGACCGAAGTCATGTCGACCACGCGCACGCCGGCCAGCGGACCGGTGGCGGCGGCGTCCGGGGCGTCCCAAGGCGAATTTGTCATGCCGTGACTGATCACGCGATGTCCTCCGGCGCTCAATACGATTTCGGCAGCCCGAGCACGCGCTCGGCGATGAAGCACTGGATCAGCTGCGGGCTGACCGGCGCGATGCGCGGGATATACGATTCGCGCAGCAGCCGCTCGACGCGGTACTCGCGCGAATAGCCCATGCCGCCGAGCGTCAGGATTGCGGTCTGGCAGGCATTGTGGCCGGCTTCGGCGGCCAGGTATTTCGCCGTGTTGGCCTCGGCGCCGCAGGGCAGGCCCGCGTCGTAGCGCGCCGCGGCCTTCATCACCATCAGGTTCGCTGCCTCCAGCTGCATCCAGGCTTGTGCCAGCGGATGCTGTACGCCCTGGTTGGCGCCGATCGGCCGACCGAACACCACGCGGTCCTTCGCGTACTGCGTGGCGATCGCCAGCGCCGCGCGGCCCAGCCCCACCGCTTCGGCGGCGATCAGGATGCGCTCGGGATTCAGTCCGTGCAGGATGTATTCGAAGCCGCGCCCCTCCTCGCCGATCAGGTCCTCGTCGGGAACGAACAGCTCGTCGATGAACAGCATGTTGGAGTCGACGGCGGCGCGGCCCATCTTGTCGATCTCGCGCACCTCGATGCGGTTGCGGTCCAGCGCGGTGTAGAACAGCGACAGGCCCTCGGTCGGCTTGCCGACCGACTCCAGGGTCTGCGTGCGGGCCAGCAGCAGCATGCGGTCGGCGACCTGCGCGGTCGAGATCCAGATCTTGCGGCCGCTGACCTGGTAGCCGCCGTCGACCTTGCGCGCGAAGGTCTTCAGGCGCGTGGTGTCGAGTCCCGCATCGGGTTCGGTCACGGCAAAGCAGGCCTTCTCGCGGCCCGCGATCAGCGGCGGCAGGAAGCGGGCCTGCTGCTCGGGCGAGCCGAACACGACCACCGGGTTCAGGCCGAATACGTTCATATGGACCGCCGAGGCGCCGCTCATGCCGGCACCCGACTCCGAGATCGCCTGCATCACCAGCGCCGCCTCGAGGATGCCGAGACCGGCGCCGCCGAGCGCTTCCGGCATTGCCACGCCAAGCCAGCCGCCCTCGCACATCGCCGCGTGGAAATCGTGCGGGAAGGTGTGGTCGCGGTCGAGCCGGTCCCAATATTCCATGTCGAAGCGGGAGCAGACCGTGCGCACCGCTTCGACAATGGCGGTCTGCTGGTCCGAGAGTTCGAAATTCACGTCGCTGTCCTCGTGTTGCGGCGGTTGTTCATTGGCGGGCGCCGGATCATTCGGGCTGGATGCCCGCGTCCTTGACCAGCTTGGACCATTTGCGCAGCTCCGCCGTGACGAAGTTGCCCAGCTCGGCCGGCGTGCTGCCGAACGGTTCGAAGCCGAAGGCGTAGTACTGCGCGGCGTGCTGCTTGTTGGAGACGATCGCCACCAGTTCGCGATTGAGCCGCTCGACCACAGGCGCGGGCGTGCCGGCCGGCGCGAACACGCCGTTCCACGACGTGATATCGAAACCCTTGAGCTCGGGCACGCTGCCCAGCGGCGGCACGTCCGGCAGCAGTTCGCTGCGCTGTGCGGTGGTCACGCCGAGCGCGCGCAGCTTGCCGGCCTTGACGTTGGCGATGCCGGCGGCGAAGTCGACGAACATCATCTGGATCTGGCCGCCGATCACGTCGGTCATCGCGGGCGGCGTGCTCTTGTAGGGCACGTGCAGCATCTTCAGGCCCGCCATCCGTGCCAGCGTCGCGCCGGCGACGATGCCTGTGCTGTTGCCGCTGCCATAGGACAGGCCCGGGTGCGACTTCGCGTAGGCGATGAACTCCGGCAGCGTCTTGACCGGCAGCGACGGGCTGACGACCAGCATGAACGGCAGGTTGCCCATGCGCGCGACCGGGGTGAAGTCCTTGACCGGGTCGTAGCGCAGCTGCTTCATCAGCGACGGATTGGCCGAATGCGTGGTGTTGGTCGTCATGAACAGCGTGTAGCCGTCCGGCGCGGCCTTGGCCACGTATTCGGCGGCAATGGTGCCGTTCGCGCCCGGCTTGTTCTCGACCACGACCGACTGGCCGAGCGCCTCGCCCAGGTATTTCGCGGTCAGCCGGGCCACCGCATCGGTGCCGCTGCCGGCGGCGAACGGCACGACCAGCTTGACCGGCTTCGAAGGAAAGGTGTCGGCCAGCGCCGCGGGGGCGGCCAGCGTCAGCGCCGCCGCGGCGCCCGTCAATAGTCGGCCCAAGCGTCGGCCCAGGCATCGGCCCAGGCCCTGCCTCGTCAGCATGTTCATCGTCTGTCTCCTCGTTATGGTGGGATGGCCCGACTGGCGCGGGCTCGGGGGTGGGTGCCGCTCAGTCGGGCCGCACCACGCGTTCGGGCGATTCCTCGTACGGCGGCGAATAGATGACCAGTACCTTGACCGGTTCGTCGCTGATCACCGTGAACACATGCATCTGGTCGGCCGGAAAGAAGCAGCAGTCGCCCGGACCGAGCTCGCGGCGCTGCCCGCCGACTTGCGCCAGCGCACGGCCCTCGAGCAGGTAGCAGACCTGCTCGATGCCCGGGTGCGCATGCGGCAGCGCGCCCTTGCCCTTTTCGATGGTGCCGTGCACCACCTCCAGATGGCGCGCGCCGACCGTTTCCGGGCCGATCAGGCGGCGGTTCAGCGTGCCGACATGGTTGGCAGGGTGATAACCGGGGACGTCGTCGAGCGACACGAAATAGGTGGGGTGGTCGGGCACGGGCAATGTCTCGAATTCATTATGATGAATTGGAGTTTATATCCATGAATTGATTGGTCAAGCGATTTGTCGATGGCCGCGGGTTTACGCCTACCGCGCGAGACAAGCGCGCACGGCGAAACGACGCCGCGCCGACCGACCGCAGGTCGGTGCGCAGGCGTCGAAGCGGGAAAGGAGAAGAGGAAAGGAAGAGGGAAGGGCGAAGAGAAGCGGAAAGCGCAGCCGGGAAGGGCTATGCCGGCGGCGCATTGCCGGCAGGACCGGTCCCGGCGACGGTGCCCTGCTCGACCATCGCCAGCAGCATCTGCAGCTTCGGCAGCTCGACCGGCTTGACGATATGGAAATGAAAGCCGGCGGTCTTGGTTTCGGCCCGGTCGCTCGGCTGGCCGAAGCCGGTCATCGCGGCGAACACGGTGCCGGACCAGCCCCGCATGCTCTTCAATCCGCGCAGCAGCGCGAAGCCATCGACCACGGGCATCGCGATATCGATCAGCGCCAGTTGCGGCACGAAGCCGCCGGCGATCTCGATGGCGCCCTCGGCGTCATAGGCGATATGGACCTCGTGTCCCATCGCCTGCAGCAGCATGCCCAGGCTGTCCGCGGAATCGCGGTTGTCGTCGACCACCATCACGCGCAGCGCACCGGCCGGCAGCGGCACCGGCGCATCGCGTTTCTCGTCGGCGCTCTCCAGGGCCAGCGGCAGGCGCAGCGTAAAGGTGCTGCCCATGCCCTCGCCGGGGCTGCTGGCGCGAATCGAGCCGCCGTGCAGCTCCACCAGCGAGCGGCACAGCGACAGGCCGATGCCCAGGCCACCGTCGTCCGACACCTTGCCGTGCTTGTGCTGCACGAACAGGTCGAAGATGCTGTCGATCTCGCTGGAGGGGATGCCGATCCCCTCGTCGCTGACGCGCAGTTCCACCACCTGCGGCTGCGGCTCGGCCTGGATCGTGATCCGGCTGCCCGGGGGCGAGAACTTCGACGCGTTCAGCAGCAGATTCTGCAGCACCTGGATCAGGCGGGTCGGGTCCGCCCGCATCGCGACCCGCTCGGGCACCTGCAGGTCCAGCCGTTGCCGCCGGCGCTCCAGCGTCGGCCGGGCGGCCTCGGCCGCCCGCGCGACGATGTCCGACAGGTCCACGCGGCTGTATTGCAGCTCGACCTTGCCCGACGTGATGCGGCCCATGTCGAGCAGGTCGTCGACCAGCCGCGTCATATGCGACAGCTGGCGGTCCAGCACGCTCTGGCACTGGCGCAGCGTCGCGCTGTCGCGCGGCGCGCGCTGGTCCCCCGAGCCCAGCGTCTCGAGCCGCATCAGGTTGACCGCGTTGCGCATCGGCGCGAGCGGATTGCGCAGCTCGTGCGACAGCGTGGCGAGGAACTCGCTCATGCGGCGGCTGGACTGTTCCAGCTCCTCCAGCCGCTTGCGCTCGGTCATGTCGCGCGTGACCTTGGCGAAGCCCTGCAGCACGTTCTGCTCGTCGAACATCGCCGTGATGATCACGTTGGCCCAGAACAGCGTGCCGTCCTTGCGCACGCGCCAGCCTTCGTCCTCGAAACGGCCGTCCTGCGCGGCGCGGCCCAGTTCGTACGTCGGCCAGCCGCGGGCGACGGCATCCGGCGTGTAGAAGACCGAGAAATGCTTGCCGATGATCTCGTGGGCGGCGTAGCCCTTGATCTTGGCCACGCCGCGATTCCAGCTGGTGATATTGCCCGACACGTCGAGCGTGAAGATCGCGTAGTCCTGAATGGCTTCGACCAGGGCGCGATATTTGGCTTCCAGCTGCTTGGGCGTGCCTTCCGCGTTGGCCGCGGCCTCGGTACCGTGCACCGGTTCCGTGGGGTTCGTCATGTTGAAGCTCCGGGCTGGGATGACGCAAAGGATACCGCCAGCCCTGGGGCCGCGCCAAAAAAACCGCAGGCGGCAGCAGGCCGCCTGCGGTGATGGCATGCCCGCGCAGCGGCGATACCGCGATACGCAGGCGCCTTGCGCGCGGGCTCAGGCAGCCCGCGCTGCCGGCGTGCGGGCGTCCGCCTCGGCGCTCTCCCGATACAGGGTCGAGGCGCGTTGCACCAGCGTGCTGAGGCTGGGCGTCATCGGCTTCAGTTCCATCCGCTCGGCCGCGAGCGCGCAGGCCAGGTTGGCCCGGCCGCCGCGCAAGGCCGCCTCGATCAGCGTCAGGTTCAGGATGTCGCGCTGCGCGTGGCTGCCGCCGAAGCGATGCGCGATCAGGCGCACCGGCATCAGCAGTTCGATTGCATGGTCGTAGTCGCAGGCCTCGAAGGCGTACAGCGCCTCGATCACCGGCAAGCCGACCTCGCGCGTCATCGCCGCGTTGGTACCCGATCCCGCCGCCGCTTGCCGCATGTTGGCCATCAGCCTGGCGAAGGACGCCGGGCGGTCGTCGCCCAGATAGGCGATGCCCGCGTGCACGTCGTTGAAGGCGTAGGTCCCTTCCGCGCCGCGCGCCTCGCAGGTATCGGCCAGTTCGGCCCAGCGCGAGCCCACGTCGATGCCGCGCAGCTGCAGCCGCCACAGCATCGCGGTGGCGTCGACCACCTCCAGCGCCACCGCGGAACGCGTGGCGCGGATGTGCTGGTCGTACAGGGCGAGCACCTGGCCGGCATGGCCGAGCTCGAGGTGGAACAGCGCCAGATGCCACCAGTTATGGACGGCCATCATGTTGTCGATGGCCCAGTCCTGCTGGTGCGACTGCAGCCAGCCGATGCCCTGGTCCGGCCGACCCTGCATCTCCATCACGTGCGCGACCGCATGAATCGCCCAGGGATCGCGCGGATCGAGCTCCAGCGCGAAGCGCCCGCGCTCCTCGGCCTGTTCGTACAGATGGGTCTCCTCCAGGCCGAAGGCGTGCATGCCGAGCACATGGCTGAAGCCGGGCACGCGCGCATTCCAGTTCGGCAGTACTTGCGCGATGCGATCGCGCAGCATGCTCGACTGGCCGAGCAGGAAGTCGGTGATATGCGCGACCTGCAACGCCAGCGCATCGCGCGGGTAATCGATCACGATGTCGCCATACATTTGGTTCGCGCGGGCGAACTGGCCGTCGAGCCAGGCGCGGGCGGCGGCGATGTGCCGGCGCTCGCGCTCGTTGGCGATGCCGTGCAGCGCCTCGGCGGCCTCGACGGTCTGGCGCAGCAGCGGCGCCACCGCGCCATCGCCCGCGGTGATCAGCATCCCCGCGCGTAGTGCGTGCCCCATCACGAATTCGGGGTCTTCGGCCAGGGTCTCGTCGATCATCGTCAGCGGATCGCCGTAGTAGCCCTGCAACAGTTCGAGGGCGGATTCGAAGCGCTCCATCGAACGGCTATTGCCCGACGAAACCTGCAGGTGCCGGGAATCGGTGTGTGCCATGGAAGTCATCCTTGTTTCTAATGCGCAATCCAGCAGCCCGGTGGTCATGTCGCTGTCTGCGCCGCATCATGCGGCCGGCGGGCGTCGCGGCTGGCCTCGCCATTGGAGTGTCTTGGAAAGCGGGGCAGTAGCGAGGTTAGGGGGCCGGCGTGATATGGCCGTGCGCGCCGGCGTGAAAGAAGCGTGAAAGTTCTCGGGCAGCAGTACCGCGCTGCGTCAATCCGTGGCCTATAAAAGAGCTTTCAGGGCAGCTTCACAAGCCGATGCCGCCGCGCCTGCCTCTGACATCGGCCACAGCAAGCACACCAAGCGATGGCGGCGGTCCACCTCGATCTGTTCGGCGGCTTCACGCTGAGTTCGCCGGACGGCACTCCCCTTCCCCTATCCGCGCGCAAGGCGCGTGCGGTGCTGGCCTATCTTGCGCTGGCCGACGGCAGGCCGCAGTCCCGCGACAAGCTGGCGGCGCTGCTCTGGCCCGACAGCCATGCCGAACAGGCGCGCACCAGCCTGCGTCAGGCGCTCAGCGCGGTGCGCCGGGCGGTCGAAGGCTATCCGGTGGTGCTGTCCGACGCCGACCGGGTGGCGCTGTGCGGTGTCGCGGTCGACGTGGTGGCCTTCGAAGAGCATCTGCGCACCGCCACCCCGGACGCGCTCGAGGCCGCGGTCGCGCTGTATCGCGGCGATCTGCTCGAAGGGTTCGACGCCGCCGCGCCGACCTTCGACCATTGGCTCGCGGTCGAACGCGAGCGGCTGCGCGGCCTGGCGCTGCAGGCGCTGGGGCGGCTGGTGGATCGGCACGAGCAAGCGGGCGAGCTGGACCGCGCGATCGCGTATGCGACGCGCCTGCTGACGCTCGATGCCCTGCAGGAGTCGGTGCACCGGGCGCTGATGCGGCTGTATGACCGGCAGGGGCGGCAGGCGCTGGCGCTCAAGCAATACCGGCTGTGCCGGACTGCGCTGCAGCGCGAACTGGGCGTGTCGCCCGAGGCGGAAACCGAGGCGCTGCATCAGCGGATCCTGCGGGCGCGGCGGCAGTCGGCGACGGTACCGCCGACGGTGCCCACCTCGCCGGCAGCACGGGACGCGCCCGCCGATACCGGCCCCGTGACCCCACCGCCGCCAGATCCCGCCGGCGCCACCGCCGCGCCCACGACAAGGACACCGGAGCCTCGCCATGCCGTGGTCGTCGTCGCCAGCGTCGACGATATCGGTGCCGATGCCGCCGGCCTCGACGCCGAGCAGATCCACGGCCTGCTGATGCGCTGGCGCGAACGTGCGCGCGCCCTCGCGGCAGCCTGTGGCGGCGCCGTGACCGACGAGATCGGCGCGCGGCTGACCGTCGTGTTCGGCGTGCCGGTGGCCCATGGCAACGATGCCGAACGCGCGATGCACGTCGCCGTCGGCCTGCACGAGGGCGCGCGGCGCCTGTGCCCCGAGTGCGCGACGCCGCCGGTGGTGCGGGTCGGCGTCGCCAGCGGACAGGTGCTGTTCGCCGCTGCGTCCTCGAGCGCGGGCGCCATGACGCTGACCGGTCCGCCGGTCAACGTTGCGGCGCGCGTGATGGAGCACGCGCAGGCGGGGGAGACCGTGGTGTCCAATCGGGTCTTTCTGGCCTTGCCCGGGCGCCTGGAGGTCGAGCACCTGACCGATGTGTCGATGCCTGGCATCCCCGAGCCGATACCGCTATGGCGCGTGCACCGGTTTCTCGATGCCGCCGAGACGCCGCCGCAGCACGCCTTCGTCGGACGGCAGGCCGAGCTGGTGCAACTGGCCGGCGTCGCCGGCAATTGCCTGCGCTCCGGACAGGGGCGGGTGGTGGTGATCCGCGGCGAGGCCGGCATCGGCAAGAGCCGGCTCGCCGAGCGCTTCGTCGCGCTGGCACGCGAGCATGGCATGGAAGCGCTGCGCGCTCTGGTGCTCGACTTCGGCGTCGGTACGTCGGGCGACCCGCTGCGTGTGCTGGTGCGGGGAGTGTTCGGTATCGATGCGGGCGCCAGCGTCGATGCGCGTGCAGAGGTCATTGCGCAAGCTATCGCTGGCGGCCGCATCGACGATGACGATGTGCCGTTCGCCTTCGATCTGCTCGACGTCCCCCAACCCGAGGCGCAGGCCGCGGCGCTGGCGGCGATGGATGCGGGCGCGCGCCAGCGCGGCGTGCAGCGCTTCGTGCTGGCGCAGGTGGCCCGCCGCAGCGCGCTCAAGCCGCTGCTGATCGTGGTCGAGGACGTGCATTGGGCCGAGCGCGCACTGCTCGATTGCCTGGCCCGGCTTGCGGCCGCCACGCGAACCTGCCGGCTGGTGCTGGCGATGACCGTACGGCCCGAGCAGGATCCGCTCGACAGCGGCTGGCGCGCAGCCGCCGGCAGCGCATCGCTGACCACGATCGACCTGGGGCCGCTGAACGATGCCGAGGCGCGCGAACTGGCCACGCGCTATCGCCATGTCGACGAGCAACTGGCGGACTCCTGCATCCGCCGCGCCGAAGGCAATCCGCTGTTTCTCGACCAGTTGCTGCGCAACGCGGCGCCCGATACGGACGCCGACGCGCTGCCCGGCACGCTGCAGAGCATCGTGCTGGCGCGCATGGACCGTTTGCCCGAGCCGCATCGCCAGGCGCTGCAGGCGGCCGCGGTGCTGGGCCAGCGCTTCTCTCCTGCGGCGCTGCGCCACCTGCTCGGCACGGCCGACGACCCCTGCGATGCGCTGGTGCGGCATGCGCTGCTGCGGCCCGAGGGCGAAGACTTCCTGTTCATGCATGCGCTGATTCATCAGGCCGTCTACGCGTCGCTGCTCAAGTCGCGCCGGCTCGCGCTGCATCGGCGCGCCGCCGACTGGTATCAAAGCCGCGATCCGATGCTGCATGCCGAGCATCTGGACGCAGCCAGCGATGCCGGTGCTCCGGCGGCCTACGAAGCCGCGGCGCGGCACGAGGCGGGCCACTTCCGCAACGAGCGGGCGCTGCGGCTGGTCGAACGCGCGCAGCAGATCGTCGGCGATGGCGCCATCCGGCAGTCGCTGGCCTGCTTGCGCGGCGAGCTGACGCTGAACCTCGGGCAGCCCGCCGAAGCATTGAAGGCCTTCGAGCACGCGGTCGCACTGGCCGACGACCACGGCCAGCGCGCCCATGCGTGGTTCGGCGTGGCCTCGGCGCTGCGGCTGCTGGACCGCTACGAGCGCGCGTTGATCGCGCTGCAGCACGCGCAGCGCGGCGCCGCGGCGATCGGCGACGAGGACATGCTGGCGCAGATCGAATCGCTGCGCGGCAACGTCCATTTTCCGATGGGGGACATCGAGGCCTG
>NZ_AMPR02000419.1:0-1000 GCF_000307735.3 Cupriavidus sp. HPC(L)
GGCTGTGGCCGCGCAGCACGCTGCTGGGACCGAACCTGCTGCGGCTGCCGCCCAGCGCCGGCCACAGCATCGCGCTGACCTTCGACGACGGTCCCAATCCCGAGGTCACGCCGGCCGTGCTGGACCTGCTCGATGCGCACGGCGCCCGCGCCACCTTCTTCTGCATCGGCGAACGCGCGCTGCGCCATCCCGAGCTGGTGGCCGACATCGTGCGCCGCGGCCATGCGATCGAAAACCATACCCAGCACCACTGGCTGCACTTCTCGACGTTCGGTCCGGGCCGCATCACGCGCGAGGTCGGCGACGCGCAGCGTTTGCTGACCGAACTGACCGGGCAGGTGCCGCGCTTTTTCCGCGCGCCAGCGGGCCTGCGCAATCCGCTGCTGGAGCCCGCGCTGTGCCGGCATGGGCTGCGGCTCGCCAGCTGGACGCGGCGCGGCTTCGATACCTTCCGCGGCGGCGATCCGGACAAGGTCGAGGCGCGGCTGCTGAAGGACCTGGCCGCGCGCGACATCCTGCTGATGCATGACGGCAACCCGGGCACCGACCGTGCCGGCACGCCGATGATCCTGGTCGTGCTGCCGCGCGTGCTGCGCGCCATCGACCGGGCGGGCTTGCGCTACGTGACGCTGCGCGAGGCGGTGCCGGCATGACGCGCTGGACCGATGCCGCCGGCCAGGCCGGCGAGGCGTTGATCGCGCGGGCCAGCGCGCGCTACCGGGCGGCCGATCCCTTTGCCCTGCATTTCGCCCGCTTCAAGCTGCGCAACGATCCGGTCTTCGCGATCGCGCTGGCGCAGGGCCTGATCCCCGACGGCGCGCGCATTCTCGATATCGGCTGCGGCCAGGGGCTGCTGGCGAGCTGGCTGCTGGCGGCGACGCAATGCCACCCGGACAGCTGGCCGCAGGGCTGGCCGGCACCGCCGGTGCCGCGCTCCTATCTGGGCATCGAACTGACCCCGGCCGACGCCGAACGCGCGCGCGCCGCGCTGGCCGAGCCG
>NZ_AMPR02000418.1:0-1002 GCF_000307735.3 Cupriavidus sp. HPC(L)
CATCGCCTACGGCTCGGCGGTGCTGTTCGGCGTCTCGTTCGCGCTCGGCGCCTTCTTCGCCGGCATGGTGCTGCGCGGCTCGGCACTGAGCCATCGCGCCGCGCAGGAAACGCTGCCGCTGCGCGACGCCTTCTCGGTGCTGTTCTTCGTCTCGGTCGGCATGCTGTTCGATCCGCGCGTGCTGCTCGACGCGCCGCTGCAGGTCGCCGTCACGCTGGCCATCGTGATCGTCGGCAAGTCGCTGGCCGCGCTGGCGCTGGTGCTGGTGATGCGCTACCCGCTGAACACCGCGCTGACGGTGTCGGCGAGCCTCGCGCAGATCGGCGAGTTCTCCTTCATCCTCGCCGGGCTCGGCGTCACGCTCGGCATGCTGAGCCCGCAGGGACACAACCTGGTGCTGGCAGCCTCGCTGATCTCGATCGCGCTGAACCCGCTGGTATTTCACGCGGTCGAGCCGCTGCAGCGCTGGATTCGCGCTCGATCGGCGCTGGCGCGCAAGCTCGAGCGCAGCGCCGACCCGCTGGCCGAGCTGCCCGCCACGGTCGACCAGGCGCTGCTGACGCGGCAGGTCGTGCTGGTCGGCCATGGCCGCGTCGGACGCCGCATCGCCGCGGCGTTGCGCTCGCATGGGGTGCCGGTGGTGGTGGCCGACCAGAACCGCGAGATCGTCGAGGCGCTGCGCGCGCAGGGCGTGCCGGCGGTATCGGGCGATGCCGCCGAACCGTCGGTATTGATCCAGGCCCATATCGCGCGCGCGGGCATGCTGGTGATCGCCACGCCCGATACCGTCGGCGTGCGGCGCATGGCCGAGATCGCGCGCACGTTGAATCCGGGCATTCGCATCCTCGTGCGCACGCACAGCGAGGACGAGGCCGCGCTGCTGCTGCAGGACCGCGTCGGCGAGGTCTTCCTCGGCGAGCACGAACTGGCAACGGCGATGATCGAGCGCGTGTTGCAGAGCGCGCGGCAGGACGCGGCGGCGCTCGATGCGAGCGCGAACAG
>NZ_AMPR02000417.1:0-1003 GCF_000307735.3 Cupriavidus sp. HPC(L)
GCAGCGGCCGGCGCCGGCGCGGTGCGGCCACCGGACGTCCTGCCGCCTGAACCCGGTCCCGCCGACGGCTCGAATACTTTGCCGCGGCTACACGCGGCGGATACTCCTTCGGATACTTTCTGCCAGCGCGGCACTGTAGTTTTTACAGGCCACATTTCGGGGCTTGTCATATCGGCAAGCGGCTTCCCGGCCGCAATCGTGCTCGGCGCCTTGCGCGGCAAGGGGAGGCTCTGCCGGCGCGTCGGTGCTTGTCCGACGCGCCGGTATATTGGCACGCGCTTCGCATCAGTGCCCGGACTGTCCTTCGCCTCCGACGAGCCAATCCGTGCGCATCTGCCAGATCGATCCGAATTTTGTCCACCAGGCCAATGACGGCGCCCTCGGGGCCCTGGCCCGGGCCAAGGCGCTCGGCTTCGATCATGTGCTGCTGACAGGCGCCTCCGCGTTGCATACCCCGCCCGACACGCTGGCCGCGCTCGCGGCCCACTGCCGGGCGCAAGGGCTGGCCTGCCTGCTGGAGCTCGCGCTGGACCGCTATCCCGACGGCGCCGCGCCGATCGATCCGCTCTGGCGGCACGACGGCGCGATGCCCGATCCGCGCGATACCGACAACCATCTGCCTGGCACACGGCTGCGCTGGCACGACGAGGGGGTCGCTGCCGCGCTGGTGTCGTGGTGGACCGAGCGGCTGCAGGGACTGGCCGAGCTCGATATCGCCGGCTATGTGTGCCGCGCGCCGGCCCGCGTGGCGGGACGGCACTGGGCCAGGCTGAGCGCCGCGTTGAAGGGCGCCGGTGACACAAGCGTGAGCGGCAGCCACACGGGCGCACGGCGCCCGCCGCTGATGCTGGCGTGGACGCCCGGCACCAGCCCGGCGCAACTGGCCGATCTGAGCGGCGGCGGCTTCGATGGCGCCTTCTGCTCGCTGCCGTGGTGGGACTACCGCAGCCCCTGGCTGACCGAGGAAATCGCCCGGCTGCGGCCCTTCGGCGCGGTGCTGGCC
>NZ_AMPR02000416.1:0-1009 GCF_000307735.3 Cupriavidus sp. HPC(L)
CATTCGGCGCCAGCGCACGCAGCCGCGCCTTGCGCTGCTCGGGCTTGAGCTTGCCGATGCGTTCGGCCTCCGCATAGAAGGCCTTCCAGTCGCCGCCGCATTGCTCCAGCAGCGCGAGGAACGCCGGCACCCATTGCTGATAGGTGGCGACCGCGGCCAGATGGGCGTTGGTCAGCGGCTGCGAGAACCAGCGGTCGTAGCCGCTGTAGCCGCCCCACGATTCCTTCAGCGCCGCATAGCGCTGGCGCAGCGCGGCGAAGATCGCCGCCTTGCCGGCCCGCTTGGCGTCGTCGTCGATGGGGCTGCGGTACAGCGCGTCCAGTTCGGCGCGCGCCTGCAGCAGCATCGCGCGGAACTGCCGGCGGCGCGCATCGTACTGGCGATAGCTGGCGCGCGCGTCGGCCGAGGCCTCGCGCGCCAGCCAGCGTTCGACGCCGGCGATCTCCACCGCCGAGGCAAACGACTCGTTGAAGGTGGTGTCGTTGCGCACGTAGACCACCTGATGCGCGAGCTCGTGGAAGATCATCCGCGCGAGCTCCCCCTCGGGCAGATAGACGAAGGTGTTCAGCAACGGATCGTCGAAATAGCCCAGCGTCGAATAGGCGGGAACGCCCGCCACATAGGTCTCCAGCCCCTGGCTGCGCAGCCCCGCGGCATAGCGGTGCGCGTCCTCGATCGCGTAGTAGCCGCGGTAGTTGATGCAGCCGACCACCAGGAAGCACCACTTGTGCAGCTCCATCGACAGCTCGGGCGTCGCAAAGACGCTCCACACCACATAGGGACGATGCAGGTTGGCGTAGTGCCGGTAGCTGCCGTTGTCCGGCAGCGCCAGTTCGCGCGAGGCAAAGTCGCGCATGCGTCCGGCCAGCGCGAGCCGGTCGGCCAGCCGCTTGTCGTTGCTGCCGTTGGCGTAGGCGATCGCGTCGGACAGCGGCGTGGCCTGGGCCATCACGCCCAGATGGCCGCTGATCGACTGCGCGTAGTAGCCGACGGCCTCGCAGCATCCCTG
>NZ_AMPR02000415.1:0-1008 GCF_000307735.3 Cupriavidus sp. HPC(L)
GGCCGCCACTATGTGATCGAGCTCGACGATGGCGAGCGCACGCGCATGCATGCGTTTCCCCGGGGCAAGAAGAGCGAATGCGCGGTCGGCGACCGCGTGCGCGTCGAACGTGCCGCGGCCGATCAGTGCGTGATCGTCGAGGTCGAGCCGCGCCGCAATCTGCTGCATCGCTCGGACCAGTTCAAGTCCAAGCTGCTGGCCGCCAATATCGACCAGGTCGCGATCGTGCTGGCGACCGAACCGAGCTTCTCCGAGGACCTGCTGGGCCGCGCGCTGGTGTCCGCCGAGGCGCTGGAAATCGCGCCGCTGATCCTGCTGAACAAGACCGACCTGACCGACCGGCTGGAGGACGCGCGGCGCCGGCTGACGCTGTACCGGCAGCTGGGCTATCGCACCGTCGAGCTGTCGGTGCACGGCAATCCCGACGACGCGCTGGCGCAGCTGCGTCCGCTGACCGCCGGGCGCGCGACGATCCTGATCGGCCAGTCCGGCATGGGCAAGTCGTCGCTGCTGAACCTGCTGATTCCCGGCGTCGAGGCGCAAACCCGCGAGATCTCGGCCAAGCTCGATTCGGGCAAGCACACCACGACGTTCACGCGGCTATACCACTTGCCCGACGACTGGGGCCAGGGCGGCAGCCTGATCGATTCGCCCGGATTCCAGGAGTTCGGCCTGCACCATCTGTCCGAAGGCATGCTCGAGCGCGCCTTCCCCGAATTCCGCCCGCGGCTGACCGAATGCCGCTTCTACAACTGCCACCATATCAACGAGCCGGGCTGCGGCGTGCTGGCGTCGGTCGAAGCCGGCGGCATCGCGCCGCGGCGGCATCAGCTTTACCTGCAGCTGCTGCACGAGTCGCGGCAGCAGAAGCCGTGGTAGCAGTGCTGTAGATGGTCTCCCCTCTCCCGCTCGCGGGAGAGGGGCCGGGGGAGAGGGCAGCGGCATTGGCCAATGCCCTGGCCCTTGCACCGCCCCCTGCCCCCCCCCCCCCCCCCCCCCCCCCCGGGG
>NZ_AMPR02000414.1:0-1012 GCF_000307735.3 Cupriavidus sp. HPC(L)
GGACCAGCGCCCGGCGGCCGCATCGGCCACGTACGTGGCGCTTGGTTCCGACGACGAGAACACCGCCGGCAACGCGCCCGGCTGTTCGACGATCACCGCCGGCTCCGCCCGGTCCGCCTGATCGGCCAGCACCTCGGCCCGCCGTGCCGCGCGCCGCGCTGCATACCGCAGCGGCATGCGCCCTTCGGCGACAGCGAGCAATTCGAATGCGGTCAGATGAAATACATCGTCGGGCCGCTCGAATCCGTCCTCCTTGCCGCCACGGGCCAGTTGCGTGCCCAGCGCGAGCGCGGTACGGCGCACCGCTTCCAGATACCGCATCAACGCGCTGCGCGCCGCTTCGCGCTGATTGCACTCGCGCGTGGCCACTCGCACCAATCGCTTCAGCACCGCCAGCATCGCGGGCCGCGCCAGCGGCGGGATCGCCCGGCGCAGCCGCTGCCATGCCTGCGCCGCGGCAACGCGCTGGCGCTGCCGTACCGCCTCGGCGTTGCTGCCGATCATCTCCAGCACGGTATCGAGCAGATAGTCTGGCGCCTCGCGCCAGCGCGGCTGCCTCACATAGCTTTCCGCGGTGGCCCGATGGCCGTAGCGATCCAGGAACTCGGCGAATGCTCGCAGGAAGGGACTGTGCGCGGGCAGCTGCTGTGCCCACCGCGCGCCGCTGCGCTGCGGACTGCGCAGCCAGGCCAGCGCTTCGGCGTCCGCCGCGGCCGTCTCGGCCAACGCGATCAACGCATAGCCTTGCTGTGCCGTCACGCTCGGCTCGCCGCCTGCCATCAGCGCCGCCGTCACCGCATAGCCTTCGCCGGGGCAGTACTTCTCGACCAGATCGACAAGCCCTGCCAGCGTGCCCCCTGCCGACCCCTGCAGGAAGAACAGCGGATCCGCCTGCGCCACCGTGCGGAACTGCTCGCGCAGCAGCGCGGCCAGCGCGGCGGGGTCGTCCGGCAACGCTTGTTCGCGCCACTGGCGTGCCTGCTCGGCGGCGCGCGCCAGCGCGGCTTCGCCC
>NZ_AMPR02000413.1:0-1024 GCF_000307735.3 Cupriavidus sp. HPC(L)
GACGCATCCCGGGCGGACCCGGCGGCCCGGGCGGCCGCGGCATGAGCGGCCCGGCCGCGCCGGTGGTGGTCAGCCCGGTCGTGCAGCGCGATATGGACGTGGTGCTCAATGGCCTGGGCAACGTGACCCCGGTCGCCAACGTCACGGTGCGCGCGCAGGTTTCGGGCCCACTGCTGCGCGTGCTGTTCAAGGAGGGCCAGATGGTCAAGGCCGGCGACCTGCTGGCCGAGATCGATCCGCGTCCGTTCCAGGCCGCGCTCGACCAGGCGCTGGGCCAACTGGCACGCGACCAGGCGCTGCTGCAGAACGCGCGCATCGACCAGCAGCGCTATCGCACGCTGCTGGCGCAGGATTCGATCGCCAAGCAGCAGGTCGACACGCAGGACGCGCTGGTGCGCCAGTACGAGGGCGTGGTCAAGACCGACCAGGCCAACGTCGACAACGCGCGCCTGCAGCTGGGCTACACGCGCATCAAGGCCCCGACCTCGGGCCGCATCGGCCTGCGCCAGGTCGACCCGGGCAATATCGTCAGCACCTCGGATGCCAACGGCATCGCGCTGATCACGCAGATCCAGCCGATCGCCGTGCTGTTCTCGATCCCGGAGGACAACCTGCCCAGCGTGCTCAGGCAGCTGAACGCCGGCCAGACGCTGCCGGTACAGGCCTGGGACCGGCAGGCGCGCAACAAGCTGGCCGACGGCACGCTGCTGACCACCGACAACCAGATCGATACCACCACCGGCACCGTGCGGCTCAAGGCCGTGTTCCGCAACGACGACGGCATGCTGTTCCCGAACCAGTTCGTCAATGTGCGGATGCGCGTCGATACGCTGGCCGGCGCCACGGTGGTGCCGGTCGCCGCGATCCAGCGCGGGCAGCAGGGCACCTTCGTCTATGTGGTCGACCAGCAGAACAAGGTCAAGGTGCAGACCGTCGCGCTGGGACCGAGCGACGGCGAGCAGACCGCGGTGCTGCGCGGCGTGCAGGCCGGCCAGCGCGTCGTGGTCGACGGCGCAGACCGGCT
>NZ_AMPR02000412.1:0-24993 GCF_000307735.3 Cupriavidus sp. HPC(L)
ACAGCACCGCGGGCCAGTCGTCGGCACGCTCGGCCAGCCCCACCTGGGCCAGCGCCTCGCGCGCGCGTTCGCGGCCTTCGCGCCCCGGCAGGCCCAGCGCGATGTTGTCAAGCACGCGCTTCCACGGCAGCAGCCGCGCGTCCTGAAACATGATGCGGGTGCCGTGGTCATGGCCGTCCTGCGGCCGGCCATCGAGCGCGATGCGCCCCGCGCTGGGGCCTTCGAGTCCAGCGACCAGACGCAGCAGCGTGCTCTTGCCGCAACCGCTGCGGCCGACGATCGCGACGAACTCGCCCGGCGCGATGCGCAGGTCGATCTGCTGCAGCACGGTGCGGCCGCCGTAGGCCTTGTGCACGGCGCTGATCGCGACCTCGGTGCCGCGCGGACGGGGGGTCCGGTCACCGCGATCGTCCGCGGTCCGAGGCGCGGCCGGCGGATCGGACTCGCTGGCCTCACGGCCCGCGCGCCGCAGCGGCAAGTGTTGTTGCGTGGCATGCATCGGTTCTACTCCGGCAGGGTCGTTCGTGGTTGGCTCGAGTGCGCTCAGGCCTTCGTCGCGCTCGGCGGTTCGGCGCCTTGATAGCCCGGATGCCAGCGCAGCCACCAGCGCTCCAGTCCCTTGGCCAGCAGGTCGGCCAGCTTGCCCAGCAGCGCGTAGAGCAGGATGCCGACCAGCACCACGTCGGTCTGCAGGAACTCGCGCGCGTTCATCGTCAGGTAGCCGATGCCGGCCTGCGCGGAAATCGTCTCGGCGACGATCAGCAGCACCCACATCAGACCCAGCGAGAAGCGCAGCCCGACCAGGATCGACGGCAGCGCACCCGGCAGGATCACCTGCCAGTACAGCGCCCAGCCGGACAGCCCGTAGCTGCGCGCCATCTCGATCAGGCCCTTGTCGACCGAGCGGATCCCATGGAAGGTGTTCAGATAGATCGGGAAGAACACGCCGACCGCCACCAGGAACAGCTTGGCGGCCTCGTCGATGCCGAACCAAAGGATCACCAGCGGAATCAGCGCCAGCGCGGGAATATTGCGCACCATCTGCAGGCTCGAATCGAGCAGCGTCTCGGCGCTGCGGAAGGTGCCGTTCAGCAGCCCGAGCAACAGCCCCAATCCGCCGCCGATCGCCAGCCCGGCCAGGGCGCGCCACGCGCTGACCGCGGTGTGCTGCCACAGCTCGCCGGACAGCGCCAGCGTGCGGAAGGCAGCGACGACGGCCAGCGGCTCGGGAAGGACGCGGCTCGACAGCCAGCCGCTGCGCGAGGCCAGCTCCCACAGCAGCAGGATCAGCGCCGGCACCAGCCACGGCAAGCCGCGCCGCAGCGCGGATGCCGCCCAACCCTGGGGCAGCAGCGCGCGCGCGGGCGCGCCCGCATGGAAGTCGGCCGCCAGCGCGGCACCGCTTTTCGATGAATTCGACATGGCGTTCAGCTCGCGGACAGATTGGCGCCCTGCGTGCCCCCCTTCGTGGCCGCCTGCGCGGCGCTCGAAGGCACGAAGGTATTGGCGACGATCTCGCCGAACGGTCCGGTCAGCACGCGCTCGGTGGCCTCGCGTTGGGCCAGCGGCAGCAGCGGAAACACCAGTTCGGCGAAGCGGTGCGCCTCTTCCAGATGCGGGTAGCCGGACAGGATGAAGTACTCGAGACCGAGCTGGGCGTATTGCTGGATGCGTGCGGCCACCTGCTCGGGATTGCCCACCAGCGCGGTACCGGCACCGCCTCGCACGAGCCCCACGCCGGCCCACAGGTTCGGTGCGATCTCCAGCCCCTGGCGGACATCGTGCTTGTTGAAGCGGCCGCCATGCAACTGCGCCATGCGGCGCTGCCCGACCGAATCCATCGCGGCAAACTTGCGCTGGGCCGCGGCGACGATCTCCTCGTCCAGATGCGACACCAGTTCGCTGGCCGCGCGCCAGGCCTCGTCCTCGGTTTCACGCACGATCACGTGCAACCGGATGCCAAAGCGCAGCTGGCGGCCGACCGCGGCGGCGCGCGCCCGCACGTCGGCGATCTTGTGCGCCACCGCCTCGGGCGGCTCGCCCCAGGTCAGATAGGTATCGACTTGCTCGGCGGCAAGATCGTGCGCCTCGGGCGACGAGCCGCCGAAGAACAGCGGCGGATAGGGCCGGCTGATGGGCGGATACAGCGCCTTCGCACCCTCGACGCGCAGATGTTCGCCGGCAAAGTCGAAGGCCTCGCCATCGTGGCTGCGCGCCAGGATCTCGCGCCAGATCGTCAGGAATTCCCGCGACAGCGCATAGCGGTCGCGATGCGACAGGAACAGGCCGTCGCCCTCCAGTTCTTCCGGATCGCCGCCGGTGACCAGGTTGACCAGCAACCGCCCGCCCGACAAGCGGTCCAGCGTCGCGGCCATGCGCGCGGTCTGCGAGGGCTGCATCAGGCCCGGACGCAGCGCCACCAGGAACTTGAGCCGCCGCGTGGCATCGATCAGGCTCGAGGCCAGGATCCACGAGTCCTCGCAGGAGCGACCGGTTGGCAGCAGCACGCCCTCGTAGCCGAGGCTGTCGGCGGCGATCGCCACCTGCTTGAAGTAGTCGAAGGTCGCGGCGCGCGCGCCCCGGGCGGTGCCCAGGTAGCGCGAGTCGCCGTGCGTGGGCAGGAACCACAGGACTTTCATCGGGCATCTCCGGCGTTCGCCGCACGCTGTGCGACGGCGTCTCGCCTGGCGGGCAGCGCGTCGGCGATGCGGATCGGCTTCGGGATCAGCTTCAGCGCATGGAAGGTATCGGCGATCTGCTGCTGTTGCGCGGCCACGGCCGGGGTCAGCGGCGCGACACCGAACTCGCTGCGGTTCAGCGTGCGTTCGACGACGTCGACGTCGAGCCCCTGCTGCGGGGCGATCAGCGCCGCCGCGGCACGGGTATCGGCCTTCAGGCGCTGGCCCTCTCGCAACAGCTGATCGAACAGCGCCTCGACGATCTGCGGCTTCTGCGTGGCAAAGCGCCGCGCCGCAAGGTAGTAGGCGTAGTTGTTGACGAGGCCGCGGCCATCGGCCAGCACGCGCGCGCCGACCTGCTTTTCCGCGGCGGCCAGGAACGGGTCCCAGATGACCCAGGCATCGACGGCGCCACGCTCGAAGGCCGCTCGCGCGTCCGCCGGCGCCAGATACACCGGCTGGATATCGCTAATCTTCAGCCCCGCCTTCTCCAGCGCCTTGACCAGCAGGTAATGGACGTTCGATCCCTTGTTCAACGCGACCTTCCTGCCTTTCAGATCGGCCACGGAGCGCAGCGGCGAATCGCGGCGCACGACGATGGCCTCGGCCTCGGGCGCGGCGGGATCGAAGCCGATATAGACGAAGTCGGCGCCGGCCGCCTGCGCGAAGATCGGCGGCGCTTCACCGACGAAGCCGACATCGACGGCGCCCACGTTCAGCCCTTCCAGCAATTGCGGGCCGGCCGGAAACTCCACCCATTTGACCGTGGTGCCGAGTGGCGCCAGCCGGCGCTCGAGCGACTGCTGCGATTTGAGCAGCACCAGCAGGCTGGCGGACTTCTGATAGCCGATGCGCAGGGTGTCGGTGGCGGCCTGCGCCAGCGCGGCACCGGATGCCGCCGCGGCAGCGCAGACGATGGCGAGCGCCGCCAGGCCACGCAGGGCGCGCAGGCGTCGCAGCCCTTGAATCAGGATCGGAAGCGTCATGGCTTGATGGATCGGGGATCGGGAATCGAGTAGCCCCGACGATAGCCCGACAGGCCGCCATGACAAACGAAGCGTTTCGGATTTCGATACGCGGTCAGCGCATGTGGGATGCGCGCACCGATCTCAGCGCAGCCGCGCCACCACGCCGCCCGCCGCCGCATTCGCCTGGGGCGACCGGCACACCGCCTCCTCCCACGGCGTCCGCGTCCGAGCGGGCGTGCCCAGCCAGCGCGAAAGGAACGTCGCGTTCGCCGATCTTGCTGACCCTGCTGGTGTCACCATGCGCATCCTGGCCGGCGCTGCAGTGGTCTGTCCCGGCCCCAGCACCACGACATTGGCCATCATGCCGCCGTCCTCGTGTCCGACGATATGGCAGTGGAACACGAAGCGGCCGACCATCAGCGGGTTGGTGAACGGGATCACGATCTTGACCTCGCCCGGCACGCCGTTCTGCTGGTACGGCAGGTCGATGACATCGCGCAGGCCGGTCTCGTCAACGTCCTGCTGATTGATCGAGGTCACCAGGAAGTCGAGCTGGTGGATATGGAAGACGTGGCGCTCGCCGCTGACGTTCTGCACGGTCCACTCTTCCACATCGCCCAGGTTGACCGTGACATCGTCGCGGGCCGGGTCGTACTGCTTGCCGTCAATGAAGAACGTATTGCCGTCCGCGGATTCCGAGAAGACCACCGTGCGGCGGCGCGTGATCGGCATTGCGGCGACCTGCGCCGGCGTCAGCGTATCGACATCGACCGCAGGGTCTGCCAGCGCGGCGCGCAGCGAGGCGCTGTCATGCCTCGGCCCCTCGACGATCAGCGTGGCAAGCTGGACCTCGGGATTGGGGTCGCCCTGCGGGCCGGTATCGACCGCCAGCGTGCGGATCGCATAACGCCCCGGCACGTCGGGCGCCTGGATGATCGCGGTCGAGCGCGCGCCGGGCGGCAGGAACAGCGACGCATTGCGTTCTGGCCCCGCGCGCAGATTGCCGTCGCGGCTCAGCTCCCACAGCGGCACGCCATCGATGGCGACATGGAAGTAGGCGTCGGCGCCGACATTGCCCAGATGCCAGACCTGCATCTCGCCGGGCCGCATGCGCAGCACGCCGCCCAGCACGCCGTTGATGGTCTTGGTCAGCGGCGCGCTGTCGTCGGCGCCGGGCAACTGGATGTCCTTGAGCAGGAAGTAGCGTTCGGGCAGCCGTGCGAAGGCCGGGAAATGGTCCAGCACGCCGTCGATCACCAGCATGCCCGACATGCCGCTCAGTATCTGCGGCTCGACCAGCCCATGCGGATGCGGGTGATACCAATGGCTGCCCTGCGGGTGTGTGGCCGGAACCTGCCAGCTGTACTGGTAGTCCGCGCCGCTGGCGATATGCAGGAAGATGTCGTCGGCCGGCGCCTTCGGCGAGATCGACATGCCGTGATAGTGGAGGTTGGTCTCCTCGGGGCCGTCGATCTGCACGTCGGCCTTGCCGATGCGGTTTCGCAGCGTCAGCTCGAGCCGCTCGCCGCGCCGCAGCTTCAATACCGGCGGCACATAGGTGTCGTTGAAGACATTGGAGGTGAAGGTCTTGCCGGCCACCGTGATGGTGGCCGGCGCCTGCCGCAGCGTCGCGCGCAGCGTGCCGTCGCGGGCCGTCGCGACCTCGGGCTGCGGGATGGCGGTCCCGCCATCGTCGCCCCCACCGCCTCCGCACCCTGCCAGCATCGCCAGGGCCAGTGCGGCGCCCGTCGCGACACGAACCTGCGCAATCGCAGCCTTTGCGAAGAGAGCCATGGCGACCTCCTGCCGTCGAGAGCCCGCACAAGGGAAGCGCAGGCGGGACAAGTCCTCATGTTAGGTCATCGCCGGCGAGATGGTGCCCCGCTATGGCACGCGGACCTTCCGTCGCGGGACGCGCCGGTCCGCGCCGCCCCTGCCCTCCTTCAGCGCGGCGACAAAGGCCTGCACCGCCGGCGTCGACCCGTCGGCCCGCGTGACCGCGACCACGGTCGCATGGGCGTCGAGATCCGCGATCGGCACGAAGGCGACGTCGGGCCGGTTCGCCTCGGCGACCGACGCGCCGACCAGCGTAAAGCCCAGTCCAGCGGCGACCAGCCCGAGCGCGGTATGGATCTCGATCGCCTCGTGGCCGGGCTGGGGATCGCAAGCGGCCCGGCGCAGCGCCGCCAGCATCAGGTCCGCGAAGCCGCTCTGCGGATCCTTCGGATAGCGGATCAGCGCCATCGCGCCGAGCTCGGCCGCGCGCAGCGACTTGCGCCGCGCCAGCGCCGACGTCGCCGGCAGCGCCGCGACGAAGGGTTCCTCGAACAGGATCGTGTGCTCGAGATCCGCGGGCCGCTCGAAGCCGCCGATATAGCGCGAGATGCCCACATCGATGCGCCCGCGCCGCAGCAACGCGCTCTGGTGCTCCGACAACTGCTCGACCAGGTCCAGATGGACATCGGGAAAACGCTTGCGGAAGCGGCGGACCGCCGCAGGCAGGATCGAGAAGATCGCCGAGCGGGTGAAGCCGATGCCCAGCCAGCCGAGATTGCCGGCGGCGACCGCACGCGCCTCCTCGTCGAGCCGGCGCATCTGAGACAGCAGGTCCTTGGCGCGCGGATAGAGGAAGCGCCCCGTCGCGGTCAGCGACATGGGCCGCGTCGAGCGATCGAACACGGGCGCGCCGAGCCGGCCTTCTAGCTGCGAGATCTGCATGCTGATCGCCGTCGGCGCCACGAACAGCCGATTGGCTGCCTCGACGGCGCTGCCGGCATCGACCACGGCACAGAAGTAGCTGAGCTGGCGCAAGTTCATTTTTTATGAATATGGGTCCATTAATCGATGTTTGATCCGGCTGCAACTTTACTTGAAACTGCGCCTGACGATTACGAGGACATCGATATGAACGCCATGCAGCCCCGGGACGGGCACAGGGACAAATTCGGGCAGCAGCACGGAGACGACTGGCTGCAGGCCGTGCGCGAGCTCTCCACCGCCGAGGTTTCCGACGCCCTGGATTATTTCCGGCTGCCCGGCAGCGCGCTCGGCATCCGGCCGATCGCCGGCGCGCCGGCGCTGTTCGGCCCGGCCTTCACCGTCAGCTTCGTGCCGGTGGATGTGGCATCCCCCGGCACCGTCGGCGATTTTCTCGACGACATTCCGGCCGGATCGGTGGCCGTGCTGGACAACGGCGGCCGCCTCGACTGCACGGTGTGGGGCGGCATCATGAGCCAGCTGGCCGCGCATCGCGGCGTCGCCGGCACCGTAATCCACGGCGTCTGCCGCGACACCGCGCAAGCCGATGCCGCCGGCTACCCGCTCTATGCCCGCGGACGCTTCATGCGCACCGGCAAGGATCGCGTGCAGGTCTCGGCGGTCGGGCAGCCCGTCAGCCTCGGCGACGTTCGCGTGGTCGCCGGCGACTACATCCTCGCCGATGGCGACGGCGTCGTGGTCATTCCGCAATCGCACGCGCAGCGCGTGATCGAGCGCGCGCTGCGGACCCGCGACGTCGAACAGCGGATTCTCGACGCGGCGCTGAGCGGCATGGCATTGCGCGAGGCCCGCCGCCAGTTCGGCTATCACCTGCTGCAGCGTGCCGGCCATTAGCGCTCGCTAAAGCCTGTCGGCAGCCTTCACCGCTGACGGCATCGCCTCTTATCGACAGACGACGGACCACGTCGCACCGAATCCAACAGGAGACAGCATGACCATCGCGCCCACTCCCGCGCGCCGCCTTCCGCGCCGACACCCCACAGTGCCGCTGGCCGTCGGCGCGATCGCGAGCCTCGTCTTCACCGGCACGGCCGCCCGCGCCGCAGCGCCCGAGCCTTACCCATGCGCGACCTTGCGCATCGTGTCGCCGTATCCGCCAGGCGGCACCACCGATATCCTGGCGCGCATCGTGTCGCCCGGACTGTCGACGCGGCTCGGAATTCCGGTGATCGTCGACAACCGCGGCGGCGCCAGCAGCAATATCGGCACGGAGTTCGTCGGACGCGCCAAGGGCGATGGCTGTACCGCGCTGCTGGGCAACAACACCGGCATCGTTATCAACCGCAATCTTTACTCGCTCAAGCTCGACCCCACGCGCGCACTGGCGCCGGTCGGCGCGGTCGCGTCGGTGCCGCTGGTGCTGTACGTCAACAGCGCGCTGCCGGTCAACTCGGTGGCGCAGCTGATCGCGCTCGCCAAGGCCGCGCCCGGCAAGTACAGCTACGCGTCCGGCGGCAGCGGCAGCCCGCAGCATCTGGCCGGCGAAATGCTCAAGCTCGAACGCCAGCTCGATATCGTTCATATCCCCTATCGCGGACAGGGGCCGGCGCTCAGCGACGTGATTGCCGGCCAGGTACCGATCGCCTTCGAGACCACCACCGCGATCGCGCCGCAACTGAAATCCGGACGGCTGCGCCCGCTGGCGACAACCGGCGCGAAGCGCGCCCGCACGCTGCCCGATCTGCCGACGATGCAGGAGGCCGGCTTTCCCGGCTTCGTGATCGAGAACTGGTACGGCCTGTTCGTGCCCGCCGACACGCCGCCGCCGCTGGTGCAGCGGCTGAACACCGCGCTGAACGCGGTGCTGGGCCAGCCCGATATCGCCAGCAGGCTATCGGACATGGGGTCGGCCGACGTACGCGGCACCGCGGCGCAGTTCCGCGCCTTCATCGCCAAGGAGATGCCGTACTGGGAATCCGTGGTCAAGCGCTCCGGCGCGACCGTGGACTGAACCGCGTCCTTGCCCACATCCCTGCCCGCACCCCGCCCGCTTCCCTGCCCTCATCCCGACTTCCCGTTCTCCATGACGTACGCCGACATCACCATCGCCCAGCTGGACCGCCTGAAGCGGCTCGGCACGGCCACCATCCACGAGGCACAGGGCCAGCAAGGCGCGATCGACCCTCGCATCGCCGCGCTCGATCCCGGCATGCGGCTGGCCGGCCCGGCGCTGACCGTCGATATCCGCCCCGGCGACAACCTGATGATTCACTACGCGCTGACCAAGGCGCGGCCCGGCGACGTGCTGGTGGTCGACGCCAAGGGCTTCGCCGACGCCGGCCCGTGGGGCGACGTGCTGACCTTCGCCGCGCAGACGATCGGCCTTGCCGGGCTGGTGATCGACGGCGCGGTGCGCGACGCGTCCAGCATCGTCGAGATGGGCTTCCCGGTGTTCTGCCGCGGCGTCTGCATCCGCGGTACCAACAAGCAGCAGCCGGGCAGGCTCGGCGTGCCGCTGATTGTCGGCGGCGCCGTCATCCGCCCCGGCGATATCGTGGTCGGCGATCGCGACGGCCTGGTCGTGGTGGCGCGCGAGCAGGTGGCGCAGGTCATCGAAGCGAGCGAAGCGCGCGAACGCAAGGAGCAGCAAATGCGCGAGCGGCTGGCCGGGGGTGCCACCATGGTCGAGCTGCTGGAATTGCAGGACACGCTGGCGCGCTACGGCCTGCATTGAGCGAGGCCGGCGGAAGGTTCCGCCGGCGCCCGCTGCATGCGCACGCTCGTGGCAAGCCCCGCCAGCGTCAGCGCACCGGCGATCAGCAGCGTGGTATGCAGCCCCGCCGCATCGACCGCGATGCCGCCGAAGAACGAACCCAGCGCGATGCCGAGGTTGAACACCGACACCAGCAGCGCGGTCGCGGACTCGATGCCGTCGATGCCGTCGGCCGCCCTCAGCATCCAGCTCTGCACCGAGACCGACACCGCGCCGTACGACAGCCCCCAGCACAACAGCAGCGCCGCCCCGCTCGTCATGGTGTCGCCGAAGGCCGCGAACAGCAGCAGCGTCGCGCTCAGCGCCATCGCCACGACGAGCAGCGCGCGTCCCGGATGCCGTCCCGCGAGCGGCCCTGCAGCGAAATTGGCGATCATGCCCGCCACGCCGTAGCCGAACAGCAGCACGCCGATCCAGCCGGCGCCGAAGCCCGATACCTGCTGCAGCAAGGGGCGGACGAAGGTATAGGCCATGAAGTGGCCGGCCACCAGGAAGAACGTCACCGTCAGGCCGAGCCGCACGCCGCGGTTGCCGAATTGCGCGCGCAGCCCTTGCCGGGAGCCGCTTGCGGCGGCCGGCAGCGGCGGCAGCGTGGCCACGTTCATCGCGAAGATCAGGCCGCTGCAGACCGCCATCGCGCCGAACGCCGCGCGCCAGCCCACCAGTTCGCCCAGCCAGGCGCCCAGCGGCACGCCGGCCACCGAGGCCACCGACACGCCACCGAAGATGATCGCCGTCGCCCAGCCGACCGATGGCGCGGCCACCAGCCGCGGCGCCAGCCCGCCGGCCACGGACCAGATGCCGCCGATGCAGAAGCCCACCACGACCCGTGCGGCCAGCAGCCAGGGCAGCGTCGGCGCCAGCGCGCACAGCACGTTGGCGCCGGCCAATGCCAGCAGCAGCGCCGCCAGCAGGCGCCGGCGATCGATCGAACCGGCACCGACGACGATCAGCGGGGCAAACAGCGCGGCCAGCAGCGCGGGCGCCGACAGCATCAGGCCAGCGCTGCCGGCCGATACCTGCAGGCTCTGCGCGATCGGCGTCAGCAGGCCGACCGGCAGCATCTCGGTGGTGACGACACCGAAGGTGGCCAGGCCGACCGCGGCGACCGCGGGCCAGCGGTTGGGGGGCGTGTCGCCGGATGCCGCGGATGGACCGGCAAGCGGGGAATCGTCGAATCTTGTTTGATGGATGTCAGTCATTGGCAATCGCTCCGTCTGACGCGGTGCCTGCCCAATTCGCCGGGCCGCCCGCGAGTCCGGCAAGCGTAATCGTTGCCAATGCGGTGATAAAGTAGCCAACTTTCGCAACACTGGGGACGAATCGTGCCTAATGGGGAAGGCATCGCGCTCGATCACCTGGGCGATGTGCGCGCCTTCGTGCAGGTCGCGCAGGCGCACAGCTTCACGCTGGCGGCGCAGCGGCTGGGCATCTCGCGCTCGGCGGTCGGCAAATGCATCGGCCGGCTGGAAGCGGGACTGGCGGCCCGCCTGCTGCAGCGGACCACGCGCAGCGTCAGCCTGACCGACGAGGGCCGCCTGTTCTACGAGCATGCGGTGCGCATCCTGGCCGAGGTCGACGAAGCACAGGCCGCGCTGGCCTGGCGCAACGAGGTGCCGCGCGGCCGCCTGCGCATCGATCTGCCGGTCACGCTCGGGCGCCTGCACATCGTGCCGATCCTGCACCGGTACCTGGCGCAATGGCCCGAGCTGCGGGCCGAGGTGTCGTTCTCGGACGAATACAGCGACCTCGTGCGCGACGGCATCGACCTGGCGATCCGCGTCGGCGGCGAGCACGACAGCGGGCTGATCCGCCGGGTGCTGGCGCCGCACCGGCTGGTGACCTGCGCCACGCCCAGTTATCTGGCCAGGCACGGCACCCCCGCGACGCTCGACGATATCGCGCGTCACGACACGATCGTCTATACGCATGCGGGGATGGCACCGCCGTGGCGTTTCACCGTCGACGGCCGCGCCTGTACGCTGGCGATCGAGGGCCGTTGGCGGATGAACAATACCGAGGCGATGCGCGACCTGGCGCTGGCGGACGCGGGGCTGGTGCAGATCGCGGCCTTCCTGGTCGGCGGCGATCTGCGGGCGGGCACGCTGGTGCCGGTGCTCGAGCGGTTCACCGGCCCGGGCGCGCCGGTCTGCGCGGTCTATCCGAACCGCCGCCATCTGTCGCCGAAGGTGCGCCGGCTGATCGACGAGATCGACCGCGCGTGGGCAAACGGAGCGCCGTGGAATTGATTTCACCGTCGTCTCCGCGCACGCCGGGACCCAGTGACGTTGGCTTCGGCGCAACAAGAGCCGCTGGGTCCCCGCTTTCGCGCGGACGACGGAGGTAGGCGTGGGAGAACTTCAGCCCTCGCCCAGCAGCCCCTGCGCATCCAGAATCGCGTAGGCGATCTCGGGATGGCGCTGGGGCCGACGGGCGCCGTGGAATCGATTTACGTCGTCCCCGCGCATGCGGGGACCCAGTGACTTTGGCTTCGGCGCAACAAGAGCCGCTGGGTCCCCGCTTTCCGCGGACCACGGAGGTAGGCGTGGGAGAACGTCAGCCTTCGCCCAGCAGCCCCTGCGCATCCAGAATCGCGTAGGCGATCTCGGGATGGCGCTGGGGCCGACGGGCGCCGTGGAATTGATTTACGTCGTCCCCGCGCATGCGGGGACCCAGTGACTTTGGCTTCGGCGCAACAAGAGCCGCTGGGACTCGCTTTCGCGGGGTGACGGAGGTAGGCGTGGGAGAACGTCAGCCTTCGCCCAGCAGCCCTTGCGCATCCAGAATCGCGTAGGCGATCTCGGGATGGCGCTCCAGGCAGCGCCGGATCGCGGCCGGAATGGTCTGCCGGGTCTTCTTGCACAGCCCCAACTGTTCGGCCAGCTCGATATTGAAGCCGCGCACGGTCCGCACGCCGTGAATGCTCGGCTCGATCGTCACCGTGATGCCGAGCAGCTCGTACATTCTTTGCTGCATGCGGCGCAGGTCGTCGAGCGTGCGCACGTCCTCGAGCCGCGCGATCAGCCGCTTTTCCTCTTCCTTGGTCAGCCGCAGCACGCGGATGTCCGCCTGCGGATCGTCGAGCAGCTGCTCGCGCCCGCAGACGCAGGCCCCGGGCGGGCACTCCTTGCGGATCGGAAACGGGGCGTTCATGTCGACGCGGATCGGGGCCGGGTTGCGCGATGAAGTTGCGTGGCGGGATGGCGCAGGCGATGCAAAGGCCGCATGGCGGCGGCGCGCCCGCAGCCGGGCATTATAGCGGCGCCGGCGATCGCCCGCGCCGGCGGCCGGGGCAGTACAATGCCGTCCGTTTCCACCGCTTACCGCCGTTCGGCGCCGCCTGCCGGCGCGGCACGGACGCTCTCCCCTCATGTCGAATCTGATCGTGCATGGCGGCACGCCGCTGCGTGGCCGCATCGTACCCTCCGCCAACAAGAACGCTGTCCTGCCGGTGCTGTGCGCCACCCTGCTGACCGACCAGCCGGTGCGGCTGCACCGGGTGCCGGACATCACCGACGTGCGCAAGATCCTCGATATCTTCCGCACGCTTGGCTCCGATGTCCGCATGGACCATGACAGCGGCACGCTGGACCTGCATCACCGCGACACCGTGTTCGACCCCGGCCGCCACCATCTGCCCGAGGAAATGCGCTCCTCGATCATGCTGGTGCCGCCGCTGCTGAGCCGCTTCGGCGTCGCGCGGCTCGAGGACAACGTCAAGGGCTGCACGCTGGGCGTGCGCGAGATCGATCCTCACGTCGAGATCTTCCGCCGCTTCGGCGGCGAGGTCGAACGCGCGCAGGGCTCGCTGCTGCTGCACAGCGAAGGTCCGCTGCGGCCGATCGACCATTGGCTCGACTACGCGTCGGTGACCACCACCGAGAACTTCGTGATGTGCGCGGCCGCGGCCGGTGGCACCTCGACGCTGACCAACGCCGCGTCCGAACCGCATGTGCAGGAGTTCTGCCGCTTCATGACGATGATGGGCGCGCGCATCGAGGGCATCGGCACCTCGCGCGTGACCGTGCATGGCGGCGAGAAGCTCGGCGGCGGCGAGTTCACCTTCGACGAGGACTTCCACGAGATCACGACGTTCCTCGCGCTGGGCGCGATCACCAATGGCGACGTCGTCGTGCGCAACGGCGCGCCGGCGAATTTCCCGCTGATCGATCGCACTTTCGAGAAGTTCGGCGTGCGCATCGTGCACGAGGATGGCTGGTCGCGCGCCGAGCGTTCTGGCCCGCTGCAGGTGCAGACGCCGTTCACCAGCAACGTGCTGACCAAGGTCGAGGCCGCGCCGTGGCCCTACTTCCCGGTGGACCTGCTGCCGATCTTCATCGCGCTGGGCGTGCGCGCGCAGGGCAATGCGATGTTCTGGAACAAGGTCTACGACAGCGCGCTGGGCTGGACCAGCGAGCTGTCGAAGTTCGGCGCGCATGTGTTCTCGTCGGACCCGCACCGGCTGATCACCTTCGGCGGCAACACGCTGGCGCCGGCCGTGGTGGAGAGCCCGTACATCATTCGCGTGGCCATCGCGCTGTTCATGGTCGCGGCCAGCATCGACGGCCGCTCGGAAATCCGCAACGCGGCGCCGATCCGGCGCGCGCATCCGCGCTTCGTCGAGAACCTGCGCAGCCTCGGCGTGCAGGTGGAGTGGACCGACGGCGAGTAAGGCCGTCAGCGGAAACGGCCAGGACGACGGCAAGCAGGCCGCCGGCCTTCGCCATGCAACATGGCCGCCTCGCAAGGCCGCCATGTAGCCACCCCTGCCGCTGTCTGGTTATTTCGCCCAGCGCAGCACCAGCGGATCGAGCCGCCGCGCGATCGCGATCAGCTCCCTGCGGGTTTCCGGATGCATCGGCGGCAGCGGGTGCCGCGGAGCCTCGCAGGCGATCACGCCGCCCTCCTTCATCAGCGCCTTGGCCGCAAGGATGCCGGCCTGCCGGTTCTCGTGGTTGATCAGCGGCAACCAGCGCTGGTACAGCGCGAAGGCCAGTTCGGCATCGCCCCGGCGGTGCGCCTCGATGATCGGCCGGATGCCGTCCGGAAAGCCGCCGCCGGTCATCGCGCCGGTCGCACCGGCCTCCAGGTCGGCCAGCAGCGTGATCGCTTCCTCGCCATCCCACGGCCCTTCCACCGCGTCGCCGCCGAGCCGGATCAGTTCGCGCAGCTTGTTGGCCGCCCCCGGCGTCTCGATCTTGAAGTACGCCACCTGTTCGATCTCGCGGGCCATCCGCGCGAGGAACGGCGCGGACAGCACGGTGCCGCTGGCAGGGGCATCCTGGATCATGATCGGGATGCGGATCGCATCGGACAGGCGCGCATAGAACTCGTGGATCTGCGGCTCCGGCACGCGGAAGGTGGCGCCATGGTAGGGCGGCATCACCATCACCATCGCCGCGCCCATCTGCTGCGCGCGCCGGCTGCGCTCGATGCAGACGGCCGTGCTGTAGTGCGTGGTGGTGACGATCACCGGCACCCTGCCCTGCACATGTTCGAGCACGGTGCGCGTCAGCACCTCGCGCTCGTCGTCCGACAGCGCGAACTGCTCGGAAAAATTGGCGAGGATGCACAGGCCGTCGGAGCCGGCGTCGATCATGAAATCGACCGCGCGCTTCTGGCTCGGCAGATCCAGTTCGCCGGTTTCGGTGAAGGTGGTCGGCACCACCGGAAAGATGCCGCGATAGCGCGGCGAAGCGTAGCTGTCAGGCATGGGCAGGGCTTGTCGTATCAGCGGGCCGCGCGCGGCTCGAGCGCGGCGCGTACCACGAAGGTCATGACCACCGCGAACACCAGCATCGCGGCGAGGAAATAGAGTCCGGCGGCGAGGCTTCCGGTGGCGTCCTTGATCAGGCCGATGCCATAGGGGCCGAGGTAGCCGCCGAGGTTGGCCAGCGAATTGATGGTGGCGATGCCGACCGCGGCGCTGGCGCCGGTCAGGAACTGGCCCGGCAACGCCCATACCACCGCCTGGATCGAATAGATCGAGAAGGCTGTCAGGCAGATGAACAGGAATTGCAGCGCCGGCGTCTGGACCCAGGCGCTGGCCGCCATCGTCAGCGCCGCCGCACCCGATACCACCACGATGTGCCAGTAGCGCTCGCCCTTGCGGTCCGAATGGCGCGGCACCAGGTAGAGGCCGACCACCGCGAACAGGTACGGCACCGCCGACAGCAGGCCGGTACTCGCGTCGGTGACGCCGAACTGCTTGATGATGGTCGGCAGCCACAGCGACAGGCCGTAGATGCTCAGCGGAAACGGCAGGAACAGCAGCGACAGCAGCAGCACGCGCTTGTCCTTCAGCGCCTTCAGCGGATTGCCGTGCGATTTCAGCGCGAAGGTCTTCCGGTCCGCCGCCAGCTCGCGTTCGATCCAGGCACGGTCGCGCGCCGACAGCCATTTCGCGTCCGCCGGTGACTCCGGCACCAGCCGCAGCGTCGGCAGGCACAGCAGCACCGCGGGCAGGCCGCTGACGACGAACAGCGTCTGCCAGTTCGACATGCCGAACAGCCCCGGCGTCGACAGCACCCAGCCGGCAATCGGGCCGGTGATGATCAGCGCGATCGGCTGCGCCAGCACCAGCAGGCCGATGATGCGGGCGCGATGCCGCATCGGGAACCACTTGGTCAGGAAGTACAGGATGCCGGGATAGAGTCCCGCCTCGGCCGCGCCCAGCAGGAAGCGCAGCACGTAGAAGGTGGTGGCGTTGTGGATCAGCGCCATCGCCATCGTGATCAGGCCCCAGGTCAGCAGGATGCGCGCGAACCAGCGGCGCGCGCCGAAGCGCTCCAGCGCCAGGTTGCTGGGCACCTCGCACAGGAAATAGCCGATGAAGAACAGCCCCGCGCCGAGACCGTAGGCGGCATCGCTGATGCCGACCGCCGCGTTCATATGCAGCTTGGCGAAGCCGACCACCGAGCGGTCGATGTAGGCCACGACATAGATCAGCGCGAGAAATGGGATCAGCTTGCGGGTCAGCATGCCGATGATCCGCGATTCGTCGGCGGCGGCGGTGTCGGCGGTGTCGTGCGGCAGCGGTACGGGCTGCTCCAGCCCGGCCGTGGAATGGCTGTTCATATGGGTCTCCTCACCTTGTTCTTGGAAATGGGATGGGCAATGCGCGAGCCTCAGGCTGGCGCGGGCGCCCCTTCCGGCTTGCCGCCGACACGGCGCCGCAGCCCGAGCGGATTGCCGTCGCGCAACGCGTCGGGCAGCAGCGCATCGGGCAGGTTCTGGTAGCAGACCGGACGCAGGAAGCGTTCGATCGCCGCGGTGCCGACCGAGGTGCTGCGTCCGTCCGATGTCGCCGGGAACGGACCGCCATGGACGATCGCGTCGCACACCTCGACGCCGGTCGGAAAGCCGTTGGCCAGGATGCGGCCGGCCTTGCGCTCGAGCACCGGCAGCAGTGCGCGGGCAGCGTCGTGGTCGTCATCATCCAGATGCAGCGTCACGGTCAGCTGACCCTCACACTGCTCCAGCACCTTGCGCAACTGCCCGGCATCCGTGCATTCCACCAGCACGCTGCAGGGACCGAAGCATTCCTCGGCCAGGTGAGCGTCGGCCAGCAGATCGGCGGCGTGCACGCGGAACAGGCTCGCGGTGGCGCGCCCCGCCGTGCGGGTACCTTGCGCGACCGTGGTAACGGCAGGATGCGAAGCCAGCCGTTCGACGCCGTCGGCATAGGCGCGCGCGATGCCGGCGGTCAGCATCACGCCGGCGGGCACGGCCGCGATCGCGCCGGCCGCGGCCGCGACGAAGCGCTCGAACGCTTCGCCGCCGACTGCCAGAACGAGGCCCGGATTGGTGCAGAACTGACCGCAGCCCAGCGTCACCGAGGCGACAAAGTCGCGCGCCAGTGCGTCGCCGCGCCGTGCCAGTGCGGCAGGCAGCAGGATATTCGGATTGACGCTGCTCATCTCGGCATACACGGGGATCGGTACGGGCCGTGCCGCGGCGATCGCCATCAGCGCGAGGCCGCCGCGCCGCGAGCCGGTGAAGCCGACCGCCTGGATGGCCGGATGCGCGGCCAATGCCGCGCCGACCGCGTGGCCGGCATCGAACAGCAGCGAGAACACGCCCTCGGGCAGACCCGCCGCGGCTACCGCCTGCTGCACCGCACGGCCGACCAGTTCCGAAGTGCCGGGGTGCGCGGGATGGGCCTTGACGACCACCGGGCAGCCTGCCGCCAGCGCCGATGCGGTATCGCCGCCGGCGACCGAGAATGCCAGCGGGAAATTGCTGGCGCCGAACACCGCCACGGGTCCGACGCCGATACGGCGCAGGCGCAGATCGGTGCGCGGCGGCTGGCGCTGCGGCAGCGCCGGTTCGATGCGCGCGTCCCAGGCGTCACCGCTGCGTACCAGCGCCGCGAACATGCGCAACTGGCCGGTGGTGCGGGCGCGCTCGCCTTCGAGCCGGGCGCGCGGCAGGCCGGTCTCGTCCATCGCGCGCAGGATCAGCGCATCGCCGATCGCCTCGATGCGCGCGGCGATCTCGTCGAGAAACGCGGCGCGCGCTGCGTCGGACAGCGCCCGGTAGGCGTCGAAGGCCTCGGCGGCCAACGCGCAGGCCTGGTCGACCTCGGCGTTCGAGGCGCCGTGGAAAACGGGTTCGGCGATCGTTTCACCGCTGGCCGCATGGACCGCGTGGAAGGCCTCGCCGCTGCCGCGAAGCGCGGCGGCGCCGATCAGCAGATTGCCTGTCAATGGCATTGGGTGTGCTCCTGGTTGCCCTTCATCGGTTGCCGTGCCATCCATGCTCAATGCGAGTGGCGCGGCACCTCGGCACCGCGGCAGCCCACCAGGAAATCGAGATCGCAACCCTGGTCGGCCTGCAGCACGTGGTCGACATAGAGGCGTTGATAGCCCCCCTCGCCCGCGCGGCCGTCTGGCTTCGGCGGCCGGAACATCTCCATGCGGTCGGCCAGCTCCTCGGTCGGGATGTCCAGATGCAGCGTGCCGGCCTCGCAGTCCAGTTCGATCCAGTCGCCGTCCCGCACCGCCGCCAGGGGGCCGCCCGCGGCGGCCTCCGGCGCGACGTGCAGCACCACGGTGCCGTAGGCCGTGCCGCTCATGCGCGCATCGGAGATTCGCACCATGTCCTTGATGCCCTGCCGCAGCAGCTTCGGCGGCAGGCCCATGTTGCCGACCTCGGCCATGCCGGGGTAGCCCTTGGGTCCGCAGTTCTTCATCACCAGCACCGAGTCGGCGTCGACCTCGAGCGATTCGTCGACGATGCGGGCCTTGTAGTGCTCCAGGTTTTCGAACACGACCGCGCGGCCACGGTGCTTCAGCAGCGAAGGTGTCGCGGCCGAGGGTTTGAGCACCGCGCCGCGGGGCGCCAGATTGCCGCGCAGCACGCGGATGCTGCCGTCCGCAATCAGCGGACGATCGAGCGGGCGAATCACCTCGTCGTTGAAGTTCGGCGCGTCCTTGACGTTGTCCCACAGCGTCCTGCCGTTGACGGTCAGCGCGCCCGGATGCGGCAGCAGGCCGCCTTCGCCAAGCCGGCGCAGCACCGCGGGCAGGCCGCCGGCGTAGTAGAACTCCTCCATCAGGAATCGTCCCGACGGCATCAGGTCGACGATGGTCGGCGTATCGCGGCCGATGCGGGTCCAGTCCTCGAGTTCGAGCGGCACGCCGATGCGGCCGGCGATCGCCTTCAGATGGATCACCGCGTTGGTCGAACCGCCGATCGCGGCATTGGTGCGGATCGCATTCTCGAAGGCCTCGCGCGTCAGGATCTTGGACAGGCACAGCCCTTCCTTTGCCATCTCGACAATGCGGATGCCGGACATGTGCGCCAGCACGTAGCGGCGCGCGTCGACCGCCGGAATCGCCGCGTTGTGCGGCAGCGTGGTGCCGAGCGCCTCGGCCATGCAGGCCATCGTCGACGCGGTGCCCATCGTGTTGCAGGTGCCGGCCGAGCGCGACATGCCGGCTTCGGCCGACAGGAAATGGTGCAGGTCGATCTCGCCGGCCTTCAGCGATTCGTGCAGCTGCCAGACCGCGGTGCCCGAGCCGATGTCCTTGCCGTCGAGCTTGCCGTTGAGCATCGGGCCGCCGCTGACGACGAGCGCCGGCACGTCGCAGCTGGCCGCGCCCATCAGCAGCGCCGGCGTGGTCTTGTCGCAGCCGGCCAGCAGCACGACGGCGTCGACCGGATTGCCGCGAATCGCTTCCTCGACATCCATCGCCGCCAGATTGCGCGTCAGCATCGCGGTCGGCCGCAGATTCGATTCGCCATTGGAGAACACCGGGAATTCGACCGGGAAGCCGCCGGCTTCATGGACGCCGCGCTTGACGTGCTCGGCCAGCTTGCGGAAATGCGCATTGCAGGGCGTCAATTCCGACCAGGTATTGCAAATACCGATGATCGGCCGGCCATCGAATTCATGATTGGGAATGCCCTGGTTTTTCATCCAGCTGCGGTACATGAAGCCGTTCTTGTCGGCGGTGCCGAACCATTGGGCGGAGCGGAGCTTGGGTTTTGAATCCGGCATGGAAATTCCTGAATGCGGCGGGACGAACGCCGGCCCGCGGCATCGGCCGCGCGGCGGGGACGTCATTGGGATTGGGGCAGCTGAGGGTGTCTCCTGGCTGCGTCGCGCCTTGGGGCGATCGGTTTTGTTTTCGACAGGCGGCAGTGTACAAACCGATCGGATATCCTTCTAATGAAAATTCACGCCATTGCGATATCGAATCAGATATCCGTGTTAACCTGATGCCGACTTCCCCGCCCTGGTATATCCGCGCCCGCCTGAAAACCCGCCAATTGCTGCTGCTGGTCGCGTTGGCCGAGGAGGGCAATATTCATCGCGCCGCGGCGGTCCTGAACATGACGCAGCCGGCGGCATCGAAGCTGCTGCGCGAACTCGAGGAAATGCTGGGCGTGCCGCTGTTCGAGAGGCTGCCGCGCGGCATGCGGCCGACGCTGTATGGCGACGCGATGATCCGCCATGCGCGCGCCGTGGTCGGCAGCCTGGACCAGGCCCAGCAGGAAGTGATGGGCCTGCGCGCCGGCCGCCTCGGCCATGTCGCGGTCGGCGCGATCACCTCGCCCGCGGTCAAGCTGCTGCCGCCCGCGGTGGCCGAGCTCAAGCGCGACAATCCCGGGCTGCGCGTCTCGCTGGAGATCGAGAACAGCAACGTGCTGCTGGAGCGCCTGGCGCAGGACAAGCTGGATCTGGTGGTGGCCCGGCTGTTCGCCGAGCACGACAAGCTGCAGCTGCGCTACGAGCCGCTGGCCGGCGAGCCCGTCTGCGTGGTGGCCCGCCGCGGCCATCGGCTGCTGGACGCCCCGGCGCTGTCGCTGGCCGATCTGGAAACGGCCACCTGGATCGTGCCGCCGGCCGGCAGCGTGCTGCGCCATCGCTTCGACCTGATGTTCCAGCGCGCCAGCCTGATGCCCCCGACCAATGTGGTCGAAACCGCGGCGCTGCTGTTCGTCACGCAGATGATCGAGCAGAGCGACATGCTGGCGGTACTGGCCGCCGATGTTGCCGAGTACTATGCGCGGCACGGCATGGTCGCGATCCTGCCGCTGGACGTGCCCTGCCATATGGACGACTTCGGCATCATCACGCGCACCGACCGGCTGCTGTCGCCAGCCGCGACGCTGATGGTCCAGGCGTTGCGAGCTGCCGGCCGCGCCGTCTATGCGGGCGACGATGGCCGTGCCATCCAGGACCGATCCTGAGGCTGCCCCACTTCGAAGGCCGAATTCATGGCACGACACCGCCACGCAACGGAATTGCCGTCGATCGGCAAGCTCGACCGCTGCGCCGGACAACTCGGCAGACAGCTGTCGACGCTGTTGCGCGAGGCGATCCGGCGAGGGGAACTGAAGCCGGGCGAGCTGCTGCCCTCCACACGTCATCTGGCGAGCTCGCTGGGCGTGTCGCGAGGGACCGTGCTGGAGGCGTTCGAGCAACTGATTGCCGAGGGCTATCTCGAAGCGCAGGCTGGGGCAGGCACCAGGGTCGCGGCGGCATTATCCGTTGGGCCGAATGATGGCCCGCATGGTGGATCGAAGACCCGCGCGCCGGCCCGCGATGTCGCCGGGCCGGCTGCGCCCATGCGCTTGAGCACACGCGCCGCGGCGTTTGCCGAGATCTCGCGGCAATTCGCGCCGCTGCCTCCCGTGCCGTTCGCGGTCTCCGTGCCGATGGGCCCGACCGCGCCCGACGACGTCTGGCGCCGGCTCGGCAACCGCACGCGAGCACTGCGGGCGGCCGCGCCATCGGGTTATGACGATCCGCAGGGTGTTCCTGCGCTGCGCTCGGCGATTGCCGACTACGTGCGCCGCTCGCGCTCGGTGCATTGCACGCCGGAACAGGTGATCGTCACCACCGGCACGCAGCAAGGTCTCTACCTGTCGTGTCAGGTACTGCTCGATACCAATGATCTCGCGTGGGTCGAGGACCCGGCCTACCGCGGCATCACCGGCATTCTGGAGAGCACCGGGCACCAGCGCGGCATGGTGCGCGTACCGGTCGACGAGGCCGGCATCGACGTCGAGGCAGGACGCGCGATGGCCGAGCACGCACGCGCGGCGTTCGTCACGCCGTCGCATCAGTATCCGCTCGGCATGCCATTGAGCATGGCCAGGCGAAACGCGCTGCTGGCGTGGGCGCGGGCCAACGGCGCGTGGATCGTCGAGGACGACTACGACAGCGAGTTGCGCTATGTCGGCCACCCTTTCCCCTCCTTGCAGGGACTCGCGCCCGAGCTCGTCGTCTATCTCGGGACCTTCAGCAAGATCCTGTTCCCTTCGCTGCGGCTGGGCTATGCCATCGTTCCGCCGCCGCTGGTGCCGGCATTCTGCGGCGCCCGTGTGCTGATCGACCGGCACTCTCCCAGCGCCGACCAGCATGTGCTGGCCGCCTTCATCGACGAAGGACACCTGGATCGTCATATCCGCCGCGTGCGGCTGGTCTATGCCGACCGGCGCCAGCACCTGATCGCCGCGATCGCACGCTGGATACCGGACGAGTTGGCGTGGCTGCAGCCGGGGGACCAGGGCATGCACCTGGTGCTGTGGCTCGCCGAGGGGACCGACGATCAACGGATCGCGTCGCTGGCGGTCGAGGCCGGCGTGGCGGTCAGGCCCGTGTCGCCGACGTACTCGGCCGCCAACGCGCGGCCGGGCCTGGTGCTCGGACTCGGCGGCTACAGCGACGAACAGATCGACGCGGCAGTCAAGACGCTGGCGAAGGTGTTGAACTCGGCGGCCCGAGGCCGCGCCGCATCGCGCGCCGGCTGAAGACCGGACGCCGGCACGGCGTCGCTCGATCGCCCCGGAATACTGGTCCATTCGAATCACGCCAAATTGGCTCTTCCCGCCGACCGGCTTCCGACCGAACATCGAGCCGGTGCCGCCATTCGCGCGGCGAAACCTTCAACTCCACGGGAATTCGAGGCCATGTACATCCCATCCCATTTCGAAGTGCAGGACGTCGAGGCGCTGCACCGGCTGATCCGCGAGCACCCGTTCGGGATGCTGGTCACCCATGGCGCCAATGGCCTGGACGCCAACCATCTTCCGTTCGAACTCGACCTGTCCAGCGGAACCCACGGCATGTTGCGCGCCCATGTCGCCCGAGCCAATCCTCTGTGGCAGGACGTAAGGAACGGTGACGAGGTGATGGTCGTGTTCCGTGCCGAGGATGGGTACATCACGCCAACCTGGTACCCGAGCAAGCACGAATCGCACAAGCAGGTGCCGACGTGGAACTACCGGGTCGTTCATGCCCACGGCAGCATCGCGATCCGCGATGAGGAGCGGTACGTCCGCGGCGTGGTGGCCCGGCTGACGCGAGCGCACGAGGCCTCGCAGCCGGCGCCGTGGAAGATGACGGACGCTCCCGCCGACTATATCGATACGATGCTCAAGGCGATCGTCGGCATCGAGATCGACATCACGCGGCTGACCGGCAAGTTCAAGCTGAGCCAGAATCGCGAGTTGCGGGACAAGCTCGGCGCGGCCGAGGCGCTGAAGCGGCAAGGCGACGTCGCGCTGGGCCAGGCGATGCTCGATGCGATCGCCCAGCCCCGCGACGACGGCAGCCGATAGAGGCGGATGCGACGGATGCGACGGAGAACGGCATGGAACCACTCGACTACCGCAAGTTCCGCACGCTTGACCTGAACCTGCTGGTGGCCTTCGACGCGCTGGCAAGCCAACGTTCGGTCAGCGGCGCGGCCCGGCAACTGTTCCTCGGCCAGCCGGCGGTCAGCCATATGCTGGCGCGGCTGCGGCGGCTGTTCGACGATCCGCTGTTCGTGCGCGGCGCCAAGGGCATGGAACCGACCGCCAAGGCGCAGGCCCTGGTCGAACCGGTACGCGCGCTGCTGAACGAGGCCTATGGCCTGGTGCGGCCCGCCGGCGAGTTCGACCCCTCGTCCGCGCAGGCGCGCCTGCGCATCGCGCTGCCGGCGCCATTGGAGGCGATGCTGCTGCCCCTGCTGTGCGCCGCGCTGGCCCGCGAAGCGCCGTCGATCCAGCTGGCGTCGCGCGCGATGCCCGCCGCCCGCATGCCGGATGCCCTCGATGCGCGCGAGATCGATCTGGCGGTGACCGGCGTGCCGCTGGCGACGAAGGACTGGCACCGCAGCACGGACCTGCATCGTTGCCATCTGGTCTGCGCCCACGCGCCGGCGCAACTGCCGCTGCCGGCCAGCATCGGCGCCGACGAATTGCGGACGCTGCAGGCGATCGGCCTGTCGCATGCAGTCGAGCTCGGCTCGGGCGGCAACGCCTTTCTCGGCCAGCTGCAGCACAGTGGCGCGATGCCCACCGAAGTCGAGAGCCTGCTGACGCTGAGCCGCCTGCTGCAGACCGCACCGGTGGTCGCGGTGCTGCCCGCGCTGGTCGCGCCGCTGATCGTGGCGCAAGGCACGCTGGCCTGTGTGCCGGTGCGCGGCACCGACGACGCCGTCGCGATCCGTCTGCACTGGCACAGCGGCGCCGACGGCGATCCGGTGCATCGCTACGTCCGACAGCACGTCGCCGACGCGTTCGCCGCGATGCTCGGACAAGGCGCAGGCTGACGCCTGCACGCGCCCGCCGCAGCGGGCCCAGCCCGCATCGAAACGCCGCATGACGGCCATCGAATCATTCGATTTCCTCTGCGTGACGGCCCTGCCTATAGTCGTGCCACTTCCACCACGAGGCGGCATGCAACGATGCCGGGCCAACGATGACTTTCCGGTTCTACCCCAGTTCGATCGCGCTGGCGATCGCAGCGGCCGCGCTGTCCGGCTGCGCCACCAGGCAAGGCGATGTCAACAGCGATGGCGGCCGCGACGTCCGCGCTTCGTCCGCGCAGGCGCCGATCGGCATGAGCCTGGGCGATATCAATCATCGGCATCCGATGCTCGACGACAGGCCGGTGCCACGGTCCGGCGTACGCCTGAACGATTCCTTCGTCGACCGCTAGGCAGCGGAGCGAACGCCATGGCGACCCAGGCAAGGAGTCCCGCTTCGTCGCGGGGACCATCGCGTTGGCCATCGCGGCGAGCGGTGCTGGTCTCGCTGTCGATCGCCGGCACGATGCTCGCGGGCTACGGCGGCTATCGCTGGTGGCAGCACCGCCAGCACACGGTCACCAGCGACAACGCCTATGTGCGCGCCGACGTCACCGCGGTGGCGCCGCGCGTGGCCGGCTACGTGCGGGCCGTCGCGGTCGACGACAACCAGCGGGTACGCGCGGGCGACGTGTTGTTCCGCATCGACGACGCCGACTATCAGGCGCGCGTCAGCCAGGCCGAGGCCGATGTGCGGGCGCGCCGCGCCGCGCTGGCGACGCTCGAGCGCCAGCACCGGCTGCAGCAGGCGCAGATCCGGCAGGCAC
>NZ_AMPR02000411.1:0-1027 GCF_000307735.3 Cupriavidus sp. HPC(L)
AGCGCAGCATGCGCAGGCTGCGGGCGAGCCGGTCGCCCGTGGTCGGCGCCGGCACCGCGATCTCCGGCTGCGTGCCGCCAAGCAGGCGGTTGACCGCTTCGGGACGCACGCCCAGCGCGTCGTAGCACTCCCATTGCATCAGCGACACGTCCAGATACAGGCGGCCGTCGAACAGCGCCGCGTGCTCGGTGCCGGGCAGGATCGGATAGCCGGACAGCGAGAAGCCGAGCGTCAGCATCCGGTTCGCCATCGTGCGGCAGCCGTGCCAGTCCAGCGCGGACAGCGGATCGGGCATGATCTCGCGGGTATTGCCGCGCGACCAGTAGCGCGGCTGCTCGCGCAGCGCCGGATAGGTGTGGCGCGCCCGCGCGGTGACGGGCCGCGCCTGCACGATCCAGAAACGCTCGCCGTCCCAGACCCATTCGATGTCGTAGCGGGGATTGGCGAAGTCGAGCGCGCCGGCGGCATCGCGCGCCAGTTCGCCAAGCGCGATGGCCTGCGCGTCGGACAGTACCGCCTGGGCGGCCTGCTGCGCGGGCGTGTCGATCGCCGTGGTGCCGCCGCCGGGGAGCAGTTGCGTCATCCTTTGCTTGCCGCCCAGGCGGCGCGCGATGACGCGCAGCGCGTCGTCGCCATCGGTGCTTTCGTTGCTCTGCAGCCGGTACTCGTCGCCGTCGGCCTGTCCGCTGACCAGCGCCTCGCCCAGGCCCCAATGCGCGTGGATCAGCAACTGATCGTCGCGGCCGGACAGCGGATCGCAGGTAAAGGCGACGCCGGCCGCCACCGCGGCCAGCAGCGGCATCACGACCACCGCCATCGCCGGTGCCTCCCCATCGAGGCCGAGGCGTTGCCGGTAGGCGACCGCAGCCGGCTCCCACACCGAATCCCATGCCGCCTGCACCGCCTCGGCGACGGCATCGACGCCGGTCACGTTCAGCCGCGACAGATGGATGCCGGCAAACGACGCTTGAGCCGAATCTTCCTGCGGCGCCGACGAGCGGACCGCCAGCGGCGTCCGCTCCCAATC
>NZ_AMPR02000410.1:0-1045 GCF_000307735.3 Cupriavidus sp. HPC(L)
GCTTAGTCCAGGATCTTGGCGACGACGCCGGCGCCGACGGTGCGGCCGCCTTCACGGATGGCGAAGCGCAGGCCTTCTTCCATCGCGATCGGGGCGATCAGCTTGACGGTGATCGACACGTTGTCGCCCGGCATGACCATTTCCTTGTCCTTCGGCAGCTCGATCGAGCCGGTCACGTCGGTCGTACGGAAATAGAACTGCGGACGGTAGTTGTTGAAGAACGGGGTGTGACGGCCGCCTTCGTCCTTCGACAGGATGTACACCTCGCCGGTGAAGTGCGTGTGCGGCTTGATCGAACCCGGCTTGCACAGCACCTGGCCGCGCTCGACGTCTTCACGCTTGGTGCCGCGCAGCAGCAGACCGACGTTGTCGCCAGCCTGGCCCTGGTCCAGCAGCTTGCGGAACATTTCCACGCCGGTGCAGGTGGTCTTGACCGTCGGGCGGATACCGACGATTTCGATTTCCTCGCCGACCTTGATCACGCCACGCTCGATACGGCCGGTCACCACGGTACCGCGGCCCGAGATCGAGAACACGTCTTCGACCGGCATCAGGAACGTACCGTCCACGGCGCGCTCCGGCGTCGGGATGTAGGTGTCCAGCGCCTCGGCCAGGCGCATGATCGCCTCTTCGCCCAGGTCGCCCTTGTCGCCTTCGAGCGCCAGCTTGGCCGAACCCTTGATGATCGGGGTGTCGTCGCCGGGGAACTCGTACTTCGACAGCAGCTCGCGCACTTCCATTTCCACCAGCTCGAGCAGCTCGGCGTCGTCCACCATGTCGCACTTGTTCAGGAACACGATGATGTACGGCACGCCGACCTGACGGGCCAGCAGGATGTGCTCGCGCGTCTGCGGCATCGGGCCGTCAGCGGCCGAGCACACCAGGATCGCGCCGTCCATCTGCGCGGCGCCCGTGATCATGTTCTTGACGTAGTCGGCGTGGCCCGGGCAGTCAACGTGCGCGTAGTGGCGGTTGGCCGTCTCGTACTCGACGTGCGCGGTGTTGATGGTAATACCGCGTGCCTTCTCTTCCGGCGCCGCATCGA
>NZ_AMPR02000409.1:0-1051 GCF_000307735.3 Cupriavidus sp. HPC(L)
GAACTTGCCGGTGTGCGAGGTCAGCAGCGTCGGCGCGGTGATATAGCCCATCGACGTCTGCATCGGATCGGGCTGGCCGCGATTGGCACCGCCGCGGCCACCTTCCTTGTTGAACCGCGGCAGGCCGTCCATGCCGGTCGCCATCGGCCGGCCCTCGATCGCGGCCTGCTCGCGCTGCTTGCGGCCGCCGACCTTGGTCGCACCCTTCGGCGCGCCTGCCTGCTTGGCCGGCGCCTTCAGGCCGATCGCGGCCATCATCGCGCGCACCTCCTCGGGCTCGAGCTCCTGCCAGCGGCCGCGCTTCAGGCCCCTCGGCAGCAGGAACTGGCCATAGCGGGTACGGATCAGCCGCGACACGGTCAGGCCGACCGCCTCGAACATGCGGCGCACCTCGCGGTTGCGGCCTTCGGTCAGCGCCACGTGATACCAGTGGTTGACCCCTTCGCCGCCGCCATCGACGATGCGCAGGAAGTTGGCCTGGCCATCGTCGAGCTGGATGCCGTGCAGCAGGCGCTGGCGATCCGCTTCGGCGAGCTCGCCCAGCGTGCGCACCGCGTATTCGCGCTCGACGCCGTAGCGCGGGTGCATGAAGCGGTTGGCGATATCGCCGGACGTCGTGAAGATCAGCAGGCCTTCGGTGTTGAAGTCCAGCCGGCCCACGGCGACCCATTTGGCGGTCTTCAGGCGCGGCAGGCTGTCGAACACGGTCGGGCGGCCTTCCGGATCCGACTGGCTGACGATCTCGCCCGACGGCTTGTGATACAGCAGCACGCGCGGGGGCTTGGTGGTCACACGGCGATGGATCAGCTTGCCGTTGACGCGGACCTGGTCGGTCGGCAGGATCCGCTGCCCGATATGCGCAGGCAACCCGTTGACCGACACGCGGCCCTGCAGGATCAGCTCTTCCATTTCACGGCGCGAACCGAGGCCGCCTTCGGCCAGCACCTTGTGCAGCTTGGGCGCGTCGTCCTCGGCGGACAGTTCGCGCACCGGCTTGGCCTTGCGCGCCGGGCCCGCCGCGCCGCCGTCGGCGTCGTACTGGCCCGAGATC
>NZ_AMPR02000408.1:0-1061 GCF_000307735.3 Cupriavidus sp. HPC(L)
GCTGCTCCTCGCGCTGGGCGCCGGCGTGCGCGGGCGGCGCGGTCAGCAACGCCAGCGCTGTCAGCAGCGCCGCGATGGCGGCGCATCGCGGCGTGGGCATGGCGTCAGTTGGCCAGCAGCTTGCGGACATGCCCGACGATGTCGGCCACCGCCACGCGGCTCGCCTCGGCATCGCGCCGGCCCTGATACTCGACCTGGCCTTCCTTCAGGCCGCGGTCGCCGACCACCACGCGATGCGGCACGCCGATCAGTTCCCAGTCGGCGAACATCACGCCGGGGCGCTCGCCGCGGTCGTCCAGGATTGCATCGACGCCGGCCGCCAGCAGCTCGGCATGGATGCGATCGGCCTCGGCCTTGACCGCTTCCGAGCGGTCGTAGCCGACCGGGCACACCACCACCTCGAACGGCGCGATCGCGGCCGGCCAGATGATGCCGCGCTCGTCGTAGTTCTGCTCGATCGCCGCGCCGACGATGCGCGTCACGCCGATGCCGTAGCAGCCCATCTGCATCGGCTGGGTCTTGCCGTTCTCGTCGAGGAAGGTCGCGTTCATCGCCGCCGAATAGCGCGTGCCGAGCATGAACACGTGGCCGACCTCGATGCCGCGGCAGATCGCCAGCCGGCCCTTGCCGTCGGGCGAGGCATCGCCCTCGACCACGTTGCGCAGGTCCGCGACCACCGGCTCGGGCAGGTCGCGGCCCCAGTTGACGCCGGTCAGGTGATAGTCGCGCTCGTTGGCGCCGCAGACGAAGTCGCTCATGTTGGCGACGGTGCGGTCGGCCACCACGCGGATCGGCGCCTTGGCACCGATCGGGCCCAGATAGCCCGGGGGCGTACCGAAGGTGGCGACGATCTCCGCCTCGGTGGCGAAGCGGAACTCGGCCAGGCCCGGCACCTTCGACGCCTTGATCTCGTTCAGGTCGTGGTCGCCGCGCAGCAGCAGCAGCCAGATCTGCGCGGGCTCGCCGGCCGGGCCCTCGGTCGCCAGCACGATCGACTTGACGGTGCGCTCCAGCGGCATGCCCAGCAGCTGCGCGACGTCCTCGCACTTGGCCTTGCCCGG
>NZ_AMPR02000407.1:0-1072 GCF_000307735.3 Cupriavidus sp. HPC(L)
CGGCTGGACCGACAAGCCGGGCTGGACCGCCAGCTCCTTCATGGTGGCCGCCGCCAATCCGCTCGCCACCCAGGCCGGCTACGACATGCTGAAGGCCGGCGGCACCGCGATCGACGCGGCGATCGCCACGCAGATGGTGCTCAATCTGGTGGAACCGAATTCCTCCGGCATCGGCGGCGGCGCCTTCCTGATGCATTTCGACGGCAAGCAGGTGCAGGCCTACGACGGCCGCGAGACCGCGCCCGCGGCCGCCACCGAGCGGCTGTTCTACGGCCCGGACGGCAAGGTGATGCCGTTCCGCCAGGGGCTGGTCGGCGGGCGCTCGGTCGGCGCGCCCGGCGTGCTGCGGATGCTCGAGCTCGCGCATCGGCAGCACGGCAAGCTGCCCTGGCGGCGGCTGTTCGCGCCGGCGATCCGGCTGGCCGAACAGGGCTTTGCGATCAGCCCGCGGCTGGCGACGATCATCGCGCAGGACCAGGACCTGATGAAGGATCCGGCCGCGCGCGCCTACTTCTACAACGCCGACGGCACGCCAAAGGCGGCCGGCACCGTGCTGCGCAATCCCGAGCTGGCGGCGGTGCTGCGCAGTGTCGCGGCACGCGGTGCCGATGCCTTCTACCAGGGCGATGTCGCCCGCGATATCGCCGCCAAGGTCCGCTCGCATCCGACCAATCCCGGCGTGCTGACCGCCAGGGACATCGCCAACTACCGCCCGAAGGTGCGGCAACCGATCTGCACCGACTATCGCCAATGGACCGTCTGCGGCATGCCGCCGCCGTCGTCGGGCGGCATCGCGGTCGCGCAGATGCTGGGCATCCTGCAGGCGCTGCCGCAGGCGCGGCAGATCGCGGCGGCCAGGCCTCAGCGCAATGACGTCGGACTGGAGCCGTCGGTCGAGGGCGCGCATCTGTTCGCCGAGGCCGGCCGGCTGGCCTACGCCGACCGCAACCAGTACGTCGCCGATACCGACTTCGTGCCGCTGCCCGGCGGCGACTGGCGCAGCCTGGTCGATCCGCGCTATCTGGCCGGCCGCGCCGCGCAGATCGGCGAGCGAAGCATGGGCAAGGCCAGC
>NZ_AMPR02000406.1:0-1077 GCF_000307735.3 Cupriavidus sp. HPC(L)
GCATAATGCCGCTGCCCATCACGCCAGCGCGGCCTTTGTCCGCGCCTCGCCCCGACTCCGTCCATGCCAGTCCATGTCCGCCAAGACCGCCACTGACGCCGCCGCACCGCGCCCCGAGCCGACCGCCCCCGCGCAGGCACCCGAGCAGGTCCCCATGCACGCGCCCCCGATCCGCCGCCGCGTCGCATGCATGCTGTACGAAGGCGTGCTGCTGTTCGGCGTGCTCAGCGCCTCCACCGCGCTCTATCTGCTGGCCCGGCCGCTGCTGCGGGAACTGCGTATCGACACGCCGCTGGCCATGCAGCTGTGGAGCTTCCTGGTGATGGGCCTCTATTTCACCTGGTTCTGGCAACGCACCGGCCAGACGCTGCCGATGCAGACCTGGCGCATCCGCGTCGAAGGCGCCGACGGCAGGCCGCCGCGCTGGCCGCGCGCGGCGCTGCGCTATCTGCTGGCATGGCTGTGGCTGCCGCCGTCGGCGGCGGTGGGCCATGCGCTGGGCCTCGTCAAGGGACCGTTCGTCGGCGTGCTGGCGTGCGGCCTCGGCGTGTGGATATTGGTAGCCTTTCTCGATCGGCGCCGCCAGTTCCTGCACGATCGGCTGGCCGGCACGCGGCTTGTCGACCTGCGGCCGCCGCGCCAGCCATGAAGCTGACTGCCACCGCGGTGCGCCGCATCGCCGTGGCGATGCAGCTCGGCGGTGCCTGCGGCGTCGCGCTGGCGCTGGTCCGACTGGCCGACTGGAACTGGCCCGCGGCGCTGGCCGGCGGCATCGTCACCGTGCTGGTGTTGTTCGGGCTGTCGGTCGCGATGGCCTTCGCGATCTCGGTGGGCGGCACCGGCGCATCGGCTACCAACGCGTTCCGCGCCGGCATGCCGACGCTGCCGCCCGCGCTGCAGGCGCATCGCGCCGCCGCGCGGCTCGGACCCCGGCAGGCGCTGCTCTGCTATCTGCGCGAATGCGTCGCGGTGTTCCGCATGTTCAACTGGCTGCAACCGTTCCGCCATCGGCGGCCGCTGATGCCGGCCCGGCAGGACGCCGACGCATCCCGCCCACCGGTGCTGCTGGTGCACGGC
>NZ_AMPR02000405.1:0-1130 GCF_000307735.3 Cupriavidus sp. HPC(L)
GCCCAGACGCCGTCCCGCGTCGCGGCGCCGTGGCTGGGATCGAGATCGGCCAGCAGCGTCGCGATCTCGCCGGTCGGATCGCGCGGCAACAGCGGCTTGATCATCAGCCCGGCCGACGAGCCGAGCAGGTCGATGGTGTCGCCGACGGCCGCGCGCAGGCCCGCCTCGGTGAAGCGCTCGGGCGTGACGGCGGGACTGAGCAGATAGCGGTTGGCGAACAGATAGCGCTGGTCGCGCTCGCGGTTGACCGGCTCGCCGTTCTCGATCGCGGCAAAGCGGGAATCGCCGCGCAGCTTGCCCGCCAGCGCCTTCGACAGCGCCGCGCGCCGCGCGCCATCCTGGTCCTGCCCGGCGCCGCCTTCGATGCCGATCAGCAGCAGCCTTGACACCAGGCCATCGCGCAGCTGATCGACCAGCAGTTGCTGTTCGGCGGTCGGCGCGCGCGGCAGGAAGGCGGACAGGTCGGCCGTGAAGGTGGTGCGCGCGGCGATGGCGGCGCAAGCCAGCACGAAGGCCAGCCAGAGCGCAACCGCCAGCCGCGCCGGCAGTGTCCTTCGGTGCAAACGCCGGCCCGCCGCGCTCATTGGCCGCCGGTCGGCACGATGGTCATCACCGAGCGGTCGCCGTCGGCCTGGCGGATCTCGACGCGCTCGAGCCGTTCGCCGGCGCCGTCGATGCGGATCGCCGCGATGGCGGCCGCCATGCGGCTGTCCGACGGCGTCAGCGTCAGCGTCCACCGCTTGGCGCTGCCTTCCAGCGCGAGCCGGTAGTACTGCTCCAGCGCCTGCCGGTTGCCGGCCAGCGTGCCGCGCAGGCTCTCGATGAAGCCGGCGAGCTCGGGATGGTTGCCAAGCGGAATGGTGGTCTTGCGGCCCGCCCGCTCGACCGTCAGCATGTCGCCCTGCACCAGCAGCGTCTCGGGCTTGGGCGCCAGCGTGCGCTTCTCCAGCCGATCGGGGGCGACGAAGCGCAGTTCGCCGCTCGACTCCAGCGGGCGCTCGAGCATCGCCATGTACTTCTTTTCGACGAAACGCGCGTTGCCCGAAGGCTGCCGCGCCAGCGTCGCCATCAGCCGGTCCACGCTCCAGGCGGCATCGGCGCGGGCTGGGGCCGTCGCGGTCGACGTCACC
>NZ_AMPR02000404.1:0-1142 GCF_000307735.3 Cupriavidus sp. HPC(L)
GGCGCCATCCTTGGTCAGCGCGCCGGCACCCGACACCGCGCCGCTCAGCGTCGCCGTGGTGCCCGCATCGGTCAGCATCGTGCCGTTGCCTTCCAGCGTCACCGCACGCGCGCTCGACAGGTCGGCCGTGGTCTGCAGCGTGCCGTTGTTCAGCGTCAGGCCTCCGGACGCATCGCCCAGATTGGCATCGTCCGCGATGCTGACCGTGCCGGCATTGATCCGGGTGCCGCCGGCGTAGCTGTTGGTGCCTTCGAGCACCAGCTTGCCCAGATCGGTCTTGACCAGTTCGCTGCCGCCGCTCAGGTTCGACGCAATGGTCGCGGTATAGCCCGCGCCGGCAGCGGTGCCGTCGCCGACGCGGATGGTCGCCTGCGTGCCGGTCAGGCCGATCCCATCGCCTTCGATCCGATACCCGTCGGCCGCGAACTGCATGCCGGCCACGTTCACGTTGCCCTGGCTGTCGTCCACCGTGACGGTGCCCGGCGTGCCCGCGAACACCGCGAAGCTCTGGTCCTGGAACGGCGCATTCGCATTGCCGGTGTCGGTGGTCCAGTTGTCGCTGGTCGGGCCGGCGTGCCAGGTGCCGTTGCCTCCGGCAATCTGGCCATCGTTCCTGCCGCCCGCGTCGCCGTCCCAGTAGTTCAGCGTCAATCCGGCGGTGTTGACCAGGTTGACCTGCTTGTCGATCGAGGTCTGGACAAAATAGTCCGGCGAACTGACCGTGACCGGGTTATTGACCAGCGTGCCGCCGTAGCTGATCACGCGATACAGGCCCGGACCGAAGTTGCCGCCCGCGCTCTCGGACACGTTCAGCGTGCCGCCCAACGTCAGGTTGCCGCCGACCTCGATCAGATCGTTGTAGGCACCGCCAACCACGCCGGCCTGGCCGAAGTCGTAGTTCATGTTGGCCGCCGACGCCAGCGTCAGGTCGCCGTTGATCGTCAGCATGCCCGGCACGTTGGTGGTGCCGCCCGGCGCCACGCTCGCGCCGTCGACCACGGTGACATCGCCGCCAACGATGCCGGTGCCGCCGAGCGTGCCGGCGTTGACCGTGGTCGCGCCGGTCGCGAGCGACTGGTCGCCCTGAATCAGCAGCGTGCCATTGTTGACCGTGGTCGTGCCGCCGTAGCTGTTGGCCGCGG
>NZ_AMPR02000403.1:0-1167 GCF_000307735.3 Cupriavidus sp. HPC(L)
GCCTCGGCCGGCGCGCCGGCCAGCGCCGCGATGGGATCGCTGCGATGCGCGGGATCGAAATGCCCGGCGCTGAAGTCGGTGACGCCGGCCAGCACCAGCGTGGCGCCGTCGCGCTCGATCGCCACGTGCTCGTTCAGCAGGACCCGCAGCCCCAGCCGCCGCAGCTCGTCGATCCACGCATGCGCGCCGGCGTAGTACTCATGATTGCCGGTGACGACGTAGACGCCATGCGGCGCGCGCAGCGAGCCGAGCGGCGCGGTGTGTTCGCTCAGTTCGGGCACCTTGCCGTCGACCAGGTCGCCGGTGAGCGCGATCGCATCGGCGCCCAGTGTGTTGGTGCGTTCCACGATGCGCTGCAGATATGGCCGCTTGATGGTGGGGCCGACGTGGATGTCGCTGAGCTGCGCGATCGTGAAGCCGTCAAGCGCGGCGGGCAGCCCGTCGATCGGCACCTCGACATCGACGACGCGCGCCACGCGCCGTGCGTTCCAGTAGCCGAGCAGCGAGACCAGCAGCGCCAGCGCGACGGTGGCGACCGCGCTCCAGACCGGCAGCCCGGGCGGATACCAGCCGGCCAGCGCGCAGGCGATCAGCACCAGTTCGCGCAGCACGGTCAGGATCAGCAGCGTCGAGAACAGACCCATCGCCAGCATGCCGAGCCAGGACAGTCGATCGCCCCAGGGAGGCTCGAAGCGGCGCGCCAGCAGCGCGGCCGGCATCGACACGGTGGAGATCGCCAGCCACAGCGCGGCCAGCGCTTTCAGCGCCAGCGGCCACGGCAGCGCGGGCAGCAGGCGCGCGCCGATATAGAGATGCAGCAGGGCGACGATCAGCGCGGCCGTCACGATCGAGCGGCGAGGGGTCATGGTGCTCCGGGCAGGCGTGCCGCGTCGGCACGATAAGCCGCACGATACCGGGGTTACGGCTCGCGCGCATGCGCGTCCCTGCCTAGCGGCCCGACCACACCGTGCGCCGCACGCCGATGGCCGTCACCGCGCCATAGGCGCTGATGCCGAGCGCCACGCCGAGGAAATGGCCGTCCAGCCCCATGCCGCCGGCATGCGCCAGCAGCCAGCCGCCGCCCGCGGCCAGGCCGATCCGGGCGAGGCCGGCGGCGATCGGCCAGCGCATCCGGCCCGCGCCCATCGACGCGAAGTACAGCGCCAT
>NZ_AMPR02000402.1:0-1168 GCF_000307735.3 Cupriavidus sp. HPC(L)
TCGGCGCCAGCAGGTCCCCCGCACAGCCGGCGCAGACCACGTCGGACTGCACCTGGCCGCACAGCACGCAGGCACAGGGCAGCCACCACTGCGCCAGCCGCTCGCGCACGCCGCCGGCAAGCGCGGTGAGGCGCGCGTATACTGTCGGCCCGGCGCCGCCGCGCGGCCCCGCAGTGCTTTCGCGCCGCCCGCGTCCGGTCCTGCCGTGCCGATCCTCGTCCTTGCCGCCGCTTCCGTGTCCACGTCTCACGCCGACTCCCCCGATACCTATCTGCCGCCCGCGCGGCTGACCCGGCTCGCCTTCGACCGGCGCAGCCCCGGCTTCGCCCAGCTGGATTTTCTGCTCGGCGAGATCGGCCGGCGCATGCAGGAGCGCATGCAACTGATCCGCATCCAGCCCGAGCGCGCGCTCGATATCGGCTGCGGTCAGGGGCAGGGGCTGGCCGCGCTGCGCGCGCAGTATCCCGACGCGCAGATCGCCGGCCTCGATATCTCGGGCGCGATGCTGGCGCATGCCGCACAACGCGATCCGCAGCGGCAGCCCGGCTGGCTTGGCCGCCTGCTCGGCAAGCGGCCGACCTTCGATCTGGTGCAGGGCGATCTTGCCACGCTTCCCTTTGCGGAAGGCGCCTTCGACCTGCTGTGGTCAAACCTGGCGCTGCACTGGCATCCCGAACCGCATCGCGTGTTTCCCGAATGGCATCGCGTGACGCGGACCGACGGCCTGGCGCTGTTCTCGCTGTTCGGTCCCGATACCTTGCGCGAGCTGCGCGATGCGTTCGCCGAGGTCGATGGCGAGCCGCATACGCTGCGCTTCGTCGACATGCACGATATCGGCGACATGCTGGTCCACAGCGGCTGGTCGACGCCAGTGATGGACATGGAAACGCTGACGGTCACCTACGAGACGCCCGAGCGGCTGCTGCGCGACGTGCATGCGTTCGGCGGTTTGCGCCGGCCCGCGGGCGACGATGCGCATGGCATGCGCGGACTGAAGGGCCGGCACTGGCACCAGAATCTGCTGGCCGCGCTCGAGCGCCGCCGCAATCGCGACGGCGTGATCGCGCTGACGTTCGAGATCGTCTACGGCCATGCGTGGAAGCTGCCGCCCAAGGGCGGCCAGGCCCGCGACGAACTGGGCCGTGCCGTGGTGCCGATCGACCGCATC
>NZ_AMPR02000401.1:0-25105 GCF_000307735.3 Cupriavidus sp. HPC(L)
GCCCCCGCCGCTGATGCCGCCCTCGGCGGGCCACGCGGCACGGGCGCCCAGGCCGCGGCAATCGAGCACGACGCGCGCGTCGATGCCAAGCCGCGGCAGGTCGCGCTCGTCGATCTCGCCCGCTTCCCAGACGCAATGCACGCCGGCGGAGACCGCGCAGGCCAGCAGCGCGCGCAGGGTGCCGCGGTTGTCCAGCTGGCCCTCGCCCTCGAGCAGCAGCCCTTGCTGGAAGCGGCCGGCCAGCGCGGGCTCGAGCGCCGCGATGCCCGCACCGTCGACCCGGTGCAGACGCTCGGCGACCAGCTCGGGCGGCGACACGGCGCGGATGCGGCTGGTGAACAGCGGCATCTCGCCGCGGTCGTGGGCGTGCCAGACCACCAGCGTGCCGTCCTGCTGGAAGAAGACGGGTTCGACCGCGGTGGGCCCGTCCGCCTGTTCGGCCGCCTGTTCGGCATTGAGCTCGGCCACCCATGCCCGCCACAGGTCCACGCTGGCGATGCCGAGCTCGACGATGCGGCGCTCGCTGATGGCCGATTCGGCCAGCGGCGCGAGCATCGCGGCGGCGACATGGGCGGCCGCGCCCGCGCCGTCGGGACCGGCGCGTTCCACCAGGGCCACGCGCAGCCCGGCCCGGACCAGGCGCCAGGCGGCCAGGCGCCCGGCCAGGCCGGCGCCGAGAATGGCGACGTCAAACTGCTGTTTCATGGGGTGTATTGTGCCAGCCCGGCCGCGGGCGGCCCGGGAACATCGAATTCGCCAGCAAGCCACTGCGTCGCCCCCGAACGCGGGGGCCCAGCGACTTCGCCTGTTGCGGCGGGGAAAAGCCGCTGGGTTCCCGCGCTCGCGGGAACGACACGCCGGTGTTTACGAGTAGATCTTGGCGCCCTTGCTGACGAACTCGATCGACTTTTCCTGCATGCCGCGTTCGGCTTGCGCGGCCTCGTCGGACTTCAGCGAGGCGGCGTAGTCGCGCACGTCCTGCGTGATCTTCATCGAGCAGAACTTCGGACCGCACATCGAGCAGAAGTGCGCGATCTTGGCGCCCTCGGCGGGCAGCGTCGCATCGTGGAAGGAGCGCGCGCGTTCCGGATCGAGGCCCAGGTTGAACTGGTCCTCCCAGCGGAACTCGAAGCGCGCCTTCGACAGCGCGTTGTCGCGTAGCTGCGCGCCGGGCCATCCCTTGGCCAGATCGGCGGCATGCGCGGCGATCTTGTAGGTGATGATGCCCTCGCGCACGTCTTCCTTGTCCGGCAGGCCCAGGTGCTCCTTCGGCGTGACGTAGCACAGCATCGCCGTGCCCATCCAGCCGATATTGGCCGCGCCGATGCCGCTGGTGATGTGGTCGTAGCCGGGGGCGATGTCGGTGACCAGCGGTCCCAGCGTGTAGAACGGGGCCTCGTAGCAGTGCTTCAGTTCCTCGTCCATATTGGCCTGGATGCGCTGCAGCGGCACGTGGCCCGGGCCTTCGATCATCACCTGCACGTCGTGCTTCCACGCCTTGGCGGTCAGCTCGCCCAGCGTGCGCAGCTCGCCGAACTGCGCTTCGTCGTTCGAGTCGGCGATGCAGCCCGGACGCAGGCCGTCGCCGAGGCTGAACGACACGTCATAGGCCTTCATGATTTCGCAGATCTCGTCGAAGTGCGTGTACAGGAAGTTTTCCTTGTGGTGGGCCAGGCACCATTTCGCCATGATCGAGCCGCCGCGCGACACGATGCCGGTCACGCGGTCCGCGGTCAGCGGCACATAGCGCAGCAGCACGCCGGCGTGGATCGTGAAGTAGTCGACCCCCTGCTCGGCCTGCTCGATCAGCGTGTCGCGGAACATCTCCCAGGTCAGGTCTTCGGCGATGCCGCCGGTCTTGTCCAGCGCCTGGTAGATCGGCACCGTGCCGATCGGCACCGGCGAATTGCGCAGGATCCATTCGCGCGTCTCATGGATATGCTTGCCCGTGGACAGGTCCATGATGGTGTCGGCACCCCAGCGGATCGACCAGACCATCTTCTCGACTTCCTCGGCCAGCGACGAGGTCACCGCCGAATTGCCCAGGTTGCCGTTGATCTTCACGCGGAAATTGCGGCCGATGATCATCGGCTCGAGCTCCGTGTGGTTGATGTTCGCGGGGATGATCGCGCGGCCCGCGGCCACTTCCTGGCGCACGAATTCGGGCGTGATGTCCTCCGGACGCAGCGGCAGGCCGGCGCCCAGCGCATTGCCGGGATGCTGGCGCAGCAGCGCCTTGTATTCGGGCTTGTCGTACAGCGCCTGCAGGTTCAGCGATTCGCGCAGCGCGATGTATTCCATCTCCGGCGTCACGATGCCGCGGCGCGCGTAGTGCATCTGCGTGACATTGGCGCCGGCCTTGGCGCGGCGCGGATTGGTCAGCTGCGCGAAGCGCAGGTGCGCGGTGGCCGGATCGTTGGCGCGCGCCTGGCCGTACTCGGACGACAGGCCCGGCAGCACCTCGGTATCGCCGCGTTCCTCGATCCATTTGGCCCGCACCGGCGGCAGACCGGCCTTCAGGTCGATGCGCACGTCGGGGTCGCTGTACGGGCCCGAGGTGTCGTAGACCGGAATCGGCGGGTTCGGCATCTCGCCGTGCTCGGTGCGCGTCGCGGTCTGCAGGATGGTGCGCATCGGCACGCGGATGTCCGGGCGGCTGCCGGTCAGGTAGGTCTTGTTCGACGCGGGGTAGGCGAACTTCTGGTCGAGATCGCTGGCGAGCGATTCGAAGGATGCGGCGGGGGCGGCGTTGTTGCGGGCCATGGATATCGTCCTCTCTCTTTGGGGGATGGACGAAACCAGGAGTCCTGTGAGCATGTCCCTCGGGGACCATGCTGGCGCGGCTGGAATGCGCGCCGGCGGGAACTGCGGGTCTTCAGTGAAACTTCCCACGCCGGTACTAACCGGATCGGGTTCGAAGGGACTCTCTCAGCCGCGCGGCCAATCCGCACGGCACCCCTGTTTCATCCAACGGGGCCAATTTAAGCACAAGGAAACTGGCTGCGCCAGCCTTGTTTCATTCGCACTGTGGTGCACTGCGGTATCGGATCGGCCCTTCGGCGTGACGCCTGGGCCGCCTGCGTCGGCGCCGGCCACGAGCGCCGGCGGTGCTCTACCATGCAGAAAGCGTGTCCACGCATGCACAGCGCGCCGGCGGCGATTGCAACGGCAATCGCAACGGCAACGGCGTGGACAGAGCCAGGAAAGCCCGCCACAGGAGACACCATGAGCACCAGCGACGCCGCCACTCACCGCGTCTTCAACCAGGTCCCCGATCTGGCGCACCACAACCTGTTCGCGATCGACACCGCGCTCGGCGCCGCACTCGAACGCCTTGGCGGCGGCTGGCATGCCGGCGAGCTGCGCGAGTTCGGCGCGACGCTGGGCCAGCCCGAGGTCCAGGCCTGGGCCGATCAGGCCAATCGCCATCCGCCCGAGCTGCACACCCACAGCCGCACCGGCGAACGGATCGACCAGGTCCGCTTCGATCCGAGCTGGCATGCGCTGCTGTCGCTGCTGCGCAGCCGCCAGCTGCAGGCGTTGCCGTTCGCGCAGCCGCGCCCTGGCGCCTGGGCCGCGCGCACCGCCGGCTATTTCCTGCAGGCGCAGCTCGAATCGGGCTCGCTGTGCCCGGCGACGATGACCTTCGCCAGCATCCCGGTACTGCAGAAGGAAGCCGCGCTGTTCAGCGAGCTGGCCCCGCGGCTCTATGCGACCGCGCACGATCCCGAGGACCTGCCCTGGCGCGACAAGCGCGCGGTGACGATCGGCATGGGCATGACCGAGAAGCAGGGCGGCTCGGACGTGCGCGCCAACACCACGGTGGCGCGGCCGGTGCGGGGCGAGGGCCGCGGCGCCGAGTACGCGTTGACCGGACACAAGTGGTTTTTCTCCGCGCCGATGTGCGACGCGCACCTGGTGGTCGCCCGCATGGGCGCCGAAGACGGGCCGCTGTCCTGCTTCTTCGTGCCGCGCTTTCGCGACGACGGCGGCCGCAACGCGATCCAGATCCAGCGGCTCAAGGACAAGCTGGGCAACCGCTCCAACGCCAGCAGCGAGGTCGAATTCCGCGGCGCCAGCGGCATCCTGATCGGCGAGGAAGGGCGCGGCATTCCGACCATCATCGAGATGGCCACCAATACCCGGCTCGATTGCGTGATCGGCAGCGCCGCGCTGCTGCGGACCGCGCTGATCCAGTCGATCCACCATGCGCGCCATCGCACGGCGTTCGGCAAGCGGCTCGCCGACCAGCCGCTGATGCGCAATGTGCTGGCCGATCTCGCGCTCGAGAGCGAGGCCGCGACGCTGCTGATGATGGAGCTCGCCCATGCGTTCGAACACGCAGCCACCGATCCGCTGGCCGGCGCGTGGAAGCGCATCGTCACGCCCGCCGCCAAGTTCTGGATCTGCAAGCGCGCGATCGAGGCGACCGGCGAGGCGATGGAGGTCTGGGGCGGCAACGGCTACGTCGAGGAAGGGCCGATGGCGCGGCTCTACCGCGAGGCACCGGTCAATTCGATCTGGGAAGGGTCCGGCAACATCATGTGCCTGGACGTGCTGCGCGCGATCCAGCGCAGTCCCGACGATGCGCTGCGCTTGCTGCAGGATCTCGGCCAGCGCGCCGGCGGGCATGCCGCGGTGCGCGCCGAACTTGCTTCGCTGCAGGCGATGCTGCGCGCCGCGCCGGAAGAACTGGAAACCTGCGCGCGCCGCTTCGCGCAGGGTCTGGTGCTGACCGCGCAGGCGGCGCTGATGCTGGCGCACGCCGATGCCGATAGCGCCGAGCGCTTCGTCGCCAGCCGGCTCGAGCGGCAGCATGGGCGCGTGTTCGGCACGCTCGACGGCGGCGCGGCACAGCTGGGCAAGCTGATCGAGCGGGCCTGGCCGGTTTGATCGCGGCAATTGCGGTCAGGTCTACTCGTTGGACTCGCCGTCGCGCAGCAGGCGCCGACATTGATCCAGATAGAACAGGCAGCAGGTGCCGCACCACAGGCCCGTGGCTGCGATGATCATTGCCACGCCAGGGTGGAGCGCTTGCGGGTCGCCGCGGACCAGCACAACGGCGCCGGCCAGGCCGATCGGCAGCGACATCGCCGTCGCCATGACCACGGTCGCCAGCGCGCGATGATGGCGCGTCAAGGCCCCGAGGGCGATCCAGGCACGCCGCAATCCGTCGGCGCCAGGATCGCGGGCGTTGTCGCCCTCGGTTTCGATCCAGTCGATCCGATGGGACGACAGCGGAGCGTTGGCGTTGGCGGCGCCGGGCGGCTGACGATGGCGCGCATCCGCGGGGGGCCGGCCGGCATGCCAGGCCGCGGCGGCCCTGGGGGTCCCTGTGCTTTGCACGGTGACTCTCCTTTCCATGGTGGGCTCACAGCATAAGGCTGTTCGCCGCCGCACAGGCTGCTGCCCGAGTATCGGTGTACCGAAAGTGGGAAAAAATGCGGCGAAAGCAGGGGAAACCGGCGCCCGCGGGGCGAGCGTGGCGCTCAGGCGCGTGCCAGCAAGGTCTCCAGCGCGCGCAGCCTCACCCGCGGACCGTGCCGTATCAGGTCGTGCGCGCGCTCGCCGATCATGATCGCCGGCGCATCGGCATCGCCGCCGGCCAGCGTCGGCATGATCGACGCATCGGCGACGCGCAGCGCCTCGACGCCGCGCACGCGCAATTGCGGATCGACCACCGACAGCGCATCGATGCCCATCCGGCAGGTGCCGGCCGGCCGCTCCGCGGCCTCGGCATGGGCGCGGACCAGCGCATCGATGGCCGCCTCGTCACCGGGATCGGCGCGCACCCCGCCGCAATACAGCGCCTTGCCGCCGAACGCGGCCAGCGGGGGCTGGGCGAGAATGCGCCGCACCAGCGCCACGCCCGCGATCAGGTCGCGCACGTCCTGCGGATCGCCAAGCAGCCCGGCCTCGACCAGCGGGCGCCGCTGCGGATCGCTGCCGGCCAGCCGCAACCTTCCGCGGCTGCGCGGACGCAGCAGCAGCACGCGGCATCCGTAGCTCTGGCCGTGCCCGCCGCCGTCGCCGCGCGCATGACCTGGACCGACGACGAAGCGCAGTTGCAGATCGGGTTCCGGCAATTCGGGCTGGCTCTTCAGCAGTGCGCCGGCGCTGATCGGCTCTGCCTGCGCCAGCGTGCTGCGCCGCCCGCCCAGTCCGGCGCCATGCCGCAACCAGTGCCATGCCGCGGCGAACGTCCTGCCGACCGACATGCCGATCGCCGATTGGACGCCGAACCAGCGCGGTCCAAACGATTGCCGCAGCGACGGCGGCGTCGGGCCGCGCTTGTGCAGCAGCATGCCGACCGGTTGCTGCAGGTTCAGCCCCACGCCCGGCAGATGCTGCACCACGCCGATGCCGTGCTCCTGCAGATGATCGGCGGGGCCGATGCCGGAAACCATCAGCAACTGCGGCGAGCCGATCGCGCCGGCTGCGAGCACCACCTCGCGCCGCGCGCGCAACGCGATTTGCCTGCCATGGCGCAGCGCCTGCACGCCGACCGCACGCCGTCCTTCGAAGACGATGCGCTGCGCCTGCATGCCGTGCAGAACCTGCAGATTGCCGCCGACGCCGCGATGCAGATAGGCGCGCGCGGCGCTCCACGGCTCGCCGCGATGGCGCGCGCTCTGGAACCAGCCGACACCCTCCTGCTCGGGGCCGTTGAAGTCGTCGTTGCGGGGATGGCCGGCGTGCGCGGCCGACTCGACGAAGTAGCGGGCCAGCGGCGAAGGCGCCGGCGGATCGCCGACATGCAGCGGGCCGTTGCCGCCATGCCAGGGATCGTCGTCGCGCCCCATCACGCGGGTATTGCATTCGGCGCGGCGAAAGCACGGCAGTACGTCGTCCCAGGACCAGCCGTCGCAACCGGCCTCGGCCCAGCCGTCGTAGTCGGATGGCGTGCCGCGCAGATAGGGGCCCCAGTCCGGCGCGTCATCGTCGGGCCAGGCGGCCTCGAGCAGTGCGATCGATTCGCTGCCGCTGTCAGCGAGCCTGCCGGCCAGCGCGCATGCCGCCGCGCCGCCCCCGATCACGATGTAATCGAAACTGGTGTCCATTTGTCCCCTCGCACGATGGCAAGTCGGCGCGCCGCTCGCTCGCGCGTCGGGCCGCCACCGAAGGCTGGCGGACGGGGCGCGAACGCGGTCTATGCTGCCCAGTGTAGGCGCTTTGTGGAGGGGCGGCGGGGGAAAGCGAGGGGCCGGACAAGCCCGGCGAAAGGAGGGGAACAGGGTGGAAACAAGGCAGGACGCGCGCCCGCGCGCCCTGCCCTTGCAGCGCGTATCAGGACTTCAGCATCGGCTTGCCCAGCATCCGCGATAGCACCGCTTCCGGCGAATGGGTGTGGTCCGAGATCGCGCGCGGATCGAGGTAATAGGTCTGCTCCATCATCGCGCGCCCGCGCATCGCGGCGTGCAGCACCTGGTCGCTGAAGACGATCCAGGTCGAACCCGGCGGGAAGTGGAATTCCTGCTGCGGCACCCTGGCCTGGTAGTCGAGGTCGGCCTTGGCCATGTCGTGCAGCTGCAGCATGCGGTGGTCGTATTCCGAACGCTCGCGCTTGGTGATATGCAGTTGCTTCATCAGCCAGGCCTGTCCCGGCCACATGCCCTTGGTACGCGGCACGAAACGTTTGGCGAAATCGGCGAACGGCTCGCCGACGCGCCACACCCGCGGCGCCTGCGGATCGATGTTGTGGAACACGCGCAGCAGGCGCTTGCCGAGCAGCGGATTGGACGGGAACGAATCGACGTGCAGCCGGGTGTCGTCCTTGCGCCAGCTGACCGGACGCCCGGCGATCTCGCTGGGCCGCAGCGAGGTGCCGGCGCGCTCCAGATGCGGACCGTATTCGGGGAACAGCGACAGCACCAGACGCTCGCTGTATTCCGCGTAGCGCCGGATCAGCGCATACAGGCCGGCGAGGTCCTGCGGGCTGCCGACGGCGCCGCGCACCGCGGAGTCGTTGGCGCGCAGGTTGATGTTCTTGGACTTGCCATCGGACCAGCGGCTGTCGAGGAAGCGTTCCTCGCCCGGCTCGAAGCGGAAATGCAGATCGGGGAAATACAGCACGGCGCCCTGCTCGAGCTCGCGGCGCAGGCCGGCGGCCGTTTCGGCGCGCAGCTGCGGCGCCCAGTCGGTATAGGGCTGCGGGCGGATCAGGTCCAGCCCGCCGGCAGCGGCGGGCGCAGCGGACGGTGCGGCGCCGCTGGCAGGCGCGGCGGGAGGGACAGCGGTTTGAACGGACATGGGATTCCTCGGCATGCTGGCGTGTGCCACGCCTGATGGCGCGATTCTACCGCCGCGCCGCGGAACGCTTCGCGCGCGCCCGCGGCCACGCATGCGACTCTTGAAGCGACGCGGTCCGACACTACATTCGTGTCGAAGCGCGCCGGCAAGGTCCGGCACGCGGGGGACCGGCCGCGCCGGTCCGAATGCACGACAGCCAGCAGTAGCAAGGAGCAAGGAGGGAATGCCATGTATGCATCGTTGCTGAGTTCTCCGGGCAGCCTGTTTGCCGAGTTCGACCGGCTGCAGCGCGAACTGCAGCAGGCCTTCTCGGCGCCGAGCAGCATCCGCGCGGTGGCGCGCGGCGCCTTTCCGGCGGTCAATATCGGCATGACGCCGTCCAGCGTCGAGGTCTATGCGTTCGCGCCGGGTATCGATCCGTCCACGCTCGACGTCAGCGTCGACCGCGGCCTGCTGACCATCGCCGGGCGGCGCAGCGCGCGGGTCGAGGGCACCGGGCAACAAACCGGGCAAAGCGACCCGTCGGCCAATCAGCAGGCCACTCAGCAGGCCAATCCGCAAGCCGGCCAGCAGGGCCAGCCGGCCCCGGGCGCGTCGAGCTTGCGCGACGACACCAACGTCTATGTGCGCGAGCGCTTCGACGGCAGCTTCCGGCGCGTGATTTCGCTGCCGGAGGACGTCGATACCGCCAGGATCGAGGCGACCTATCGCGACGGGCTGCTGCGGATCTCGATCGCTCGCCAGGAAGCGGCCCAGCCGCGCCGGATCACCGTGAACTGACCCGATCACTGACCCGATGATTGCACCGAGCAGGAGGTTCGACATGAACGATCAAGCCGTTACCCGGACCGAGCAGGACCGGAACGTGAACGTCAGCGGGAACACCAACGGCAACGGCAATGCCGGCACCAGCGGGACGCTGTTGCCGCGCGTGGACGTGACCGAGGATGCGACCGGCATCACGCTGCTGGCCGACCTGCCGGGCGTGTCGCGCGACACGCTGCAGGTGCGCGCCGACCGCGACAGCCTGACCATCGAGGGCGAGATTCGCCAGGAGATGCCCGAAGGGCTGGAGCCGGTCTATGCCGAGGTCCAGATCGCGCGCTACAAGCGCGTGTTCACGCTGAGCCGCGAGCTGGACAGCAGCGCGATCTCGGCGGTGCTCAAGGACGGCGTGCTGAATCTGCGGATTCCGAAGCAGGCCGAAGCGCAGCCGCGGCGGATCGAAGTGAAGGTGGGGTAAGTGGAGGTGGGGGAGAGAAGGCGGCGGTGGCGGCAGTCCGCGCCGCTGCCCTCTCCCCCGGCCCCTCTCCCGCAAGCGGGAGAGGGGAGGTGTTTCTCCCTCTCTTCCGTGGCGAAGAGGGGAGGTGTTTCTCCGTCTCTTCCGCGGCGAAGAGGGCAGGTCTTTCTCCCTCTCTCCCGCGGCGAAGAGGGCAGGTCTTTCTCCGTCTCTCCCGCGGGGGAGAGGGCAGGTCTTTCTCCCTCTCTCCTGCGGCGGAGATGGCAGGTCTTTCTCCCTCTTTCCCGCGGGGGAGATGGCAGGTCTTTCCCCCTCTCCCCCTCACGGGGAGAGGGTTGGGGAGAGGGGGTGGTCTTTCCCGCCCCCGGCTCCCTCGCGCCGGCCGAATGGACCCGGCGCCCGCGAATTACAGCCCGGCTGCCGCGCGCAGCGCCGCGGCCTTGTCGGTGGCTTCCCACGAGAATTCCGGTTCCTCGCGGCCGAAGTGGCCGTAGGCGGCGGTCTTTTCGTAGATCGGGCGCAGCAGGTCCAGCATCTGCACGATGCCCTTGGGCCGCAGGTCGAAGTGCTCCATCACCAGCTTGGCGATCGCCTCGTCGGAGATCTTGCCGGTGCCTTCGGTGTAGACCGTCACGTTGATCGGGCGCGCCACGCCGATCGCGTAGCTGACCTGCACCTGGCACTGGCGCGCCAGGCCCGCGGCCACCACGTTCTTGGCCACATAGCGGGCCGCGTAGGCCGCCGAGCGGTCGACCTTGGACGGATCCTTGCCCGAGAACGCGCCGCCGCCGTGCGGCGCCGCGCCGCCATAGGTGTCGACGATGATCTTGCGGCCGGTCAGGCCGCAGTCGCCCTGCGGGCCGCCGATGACGAAGCGGCCGGTCGGGTTCACCAGGTACTTGGTGTCCTTCAGCATCTCGGGCGGCAGCACCGGCTTGATGATCTCCTCGATCACCGCCTCGCGGATCTGCGCCTGCGTGATGTCCGGCGCGTGCTGGGTCGACAGCACCACGGTGTCGACGCTGTGCGGACGGCCGTCGACATAGCGCACCGTGACCTGCGACTTGGCGTCCGGACGCAGCCAGGGCAGGCGGCCGTCGCGGCGCAGTTGCGACTGGCGCTCGACCAGGCGGTGCGAGTAGTAGATCGGGAACGGCATCAGTTCCGGGGTCTCGTCGCAGGCATAGCCGAACATCAGGCCCTGGTCGCCGGCGCCCTGGTTCAGATAATCGTCGGAGGCGCGGTCGACGCCCTGGGCAATATCGGGCGATTGCTTGTCGTAGGCGACCAGCACCGCGCAGCCCTTGTAATCGATGCCGTAGTCGGTGTTGTCGTAGCCGATGCGCTTGATGGTTTCGCGCGCGACCTGGATATAGTCGACGTTGGCCGTGGTGGTGATTTCCCCGGCCAGTACCACCAGCCCGGTATTGCACAGCGTTTCCGCGGCGACGCGCGCGTACTTGTCCTGGGCCAGGATGGCATCCAGGACGGCGTCGGAAATCTGGTCGGCGACCTTGTCGGGATGGCCTTCGGAGACGGATTCCGAAGTAAACAGGAAGTCGTTTGCCACGAACTATTCTCCAGGTTGGCTACGGCGCCGGGATGGCGCTGTTCGAAACTTGTTGGCTATCGTTGGCTATTGCGTGCCAACCATGCTCAAACCTGGAGGGCGACGCTTTAGCGGTATTTCAGCCGGGCCGGATTCCCATCGGGATCCGGTCCGCATCGCCCCGCAAGTTGTCAGTTAACTCGGCGATGCGCGGTATTATACGCGCCTGCGCGGCGCGGCACACGCACCCCGCGGCAGGATGCCGATGCCATCGCTGCTGTCGGGGTTATCGGCCGCCGCCGGGAAACCACTGCCGGGGAAACAATATCCGCGGAAAAATGAACTCGCCGGCCCTGCTGCCGGCCATTGTTGGGACTCCATGACCTTCCTGTTCTGGCTGATTGCGCGCTTGCCGCTGGCATGGCTGCAAGCCATTGGCGGCGCGCTCGGCCTGCTGGCCGCACGCCTGCCCGGCCGCTACGGCAGGCGGCTGACCGAAAACTTCCGCCACGCCTATCCCGACGCCACCGACGAGATGCTGGCCGAGGCCGCCCGCTCCACCGGCCGGATGATGATGGAGATGCCGTATTTCTGGGGCCGCAAGACGCTGAGCAAGCGGCTCGCCCGGTTTTCCGAGCACACCTGGCCGGAACTGGACCGGCTGCTCGGCAAGGGCAACGGGCTGATCATGCTGGTGCCGCATCTGGGCTGCTTCGAGGTACTGCCACAGGCCTACGCGATGCGCCGCAAGGTGACCGCGCTGTACAAGCCGCCGCACCAGCCCTGGCTGCGCGACTGGATCGAGCGCATGCGCACCCGCCCGAACCTGGTGATGGCGCCTGCCACGCCGCGGGGCGTGCGCACGCTGCTCAAGGCCTTGAAGCGCGGCGAATCGATCGGCATCCTGCCCGACCAGGTGCCCACCGGCGGCGATGGGGTATGGGCGCCGTTCTTCGGCAAACCCGCGTACACGATGACGCTGGTCCAGCGTCTGCAGCAGCTGACGGGCGCGCCGATCGCCATGGTCTTCGCCGAGCGCACCGCCCGCGGCGCGACCTATGTCGCCCATATGCGGGTGCTGGAAGACATGCTGCCGGACAACCCCGCCGACGCCGCGGCCCTGCTGAACCGCACCGCGGAGTCGCTGGTGGCCGAGGCGCCGACCCAATACCTGTGGGGCTACAACCGCTACAAGCACCCGGCCGGTGCGGAGCTTCCGCCCCGGGCTGCGTGACCGACTTCCATGACTTTCCTGTTCTGGCTGATCTCCCGTCTGCCGCTGGCCTGGTTGCACGCCATCGGTGGCGCGCTCGGCCTGCTGGCCGCCAGGATGCCCGGCCGCTATGGCACCCGCCTGACCGAGAATTTCCGCCACGCCTTTCCGGACGCCACCGACGACATGATCGATGAGGCGGCTCGCTCGATGGGGCGCATGATCCTGGAAATGCCGTATTTCTGGACCCGGCACACCATCAAGGCAAAGCTGGTCGACTTCAACGAGGTGGTCTGGCCGACGCTGGACCGGCTGCAGGACCAGGGGCGCGGCGTGATCGTGCTGACGCCGCACCTGGGCTGCTTCGAGGTGCTGCCGCAGTCGTACGCGATGCGCCGGCCCGTCACGGTGCTGTTCAAGCCGCCGCACCAGCCCTGGCTGCGCGACTGGGTCGAACGCATGCGCAACCGCCCGAACATGACCAGCGCGCCGGCCAATCCGCGCGGCGTGCGGATGCTGGTCAAGGCGCTCAAGCGCAAGGAAGCCATCGGCATCCTGCCCGACCAGGTGCCGATCGGCGGCGAGGGCACGTGGGCGCCGTTCTTCGGCCGCCCGGCCTACACGATGACGCTGGTGCAGCGGCTGCAGCAATGGAGCGGCGCGCCGCTGGCGATCGTCGCTTCGGTACGGCTGCCGCGCGGCAGCGGCTATCGCGCCTTTGTGCGTGTCATCGAGGAGCCGCTGCCGGAAGATCCGGCCGCGGCCGCCGCCGTGATCAACGGCGTGGTCGAGGAACTGGTACGGCTGGCGCCGACCCAGTACCTGTGGGGCTACAACCGCTACAAGCACCCGGCCGGCGCGGAACTGCCGCCCGCGTGGCCCGCCGATGCCGAAGCCCCATCGCTGCCCACGCCGTCCGCCGCGCCGTCCACCACGCCGCCGGCACCGCTCAAGGCCGCCGACGCGGGCGCCACGGAATCGACTTCGTCCACTTCCCATCCATGAGCCGTCTTTTCACCTGGCTGGGCATCGGTCTGCTGACCGTGCTCGGCAAGCTGCCCTACCCCCTGGTCGCACGCTTCGGCGAGGGGCTGGGCAGCCTGCTGTATCTGTTCCCCAGTGGCCGCCGCGAGGTGGTCCGCGCCAACCTGCGGCTCGCCTTTCCCGACAAGTCCGAGGCCGAGATCGCCGAGCTGTCGCGCCAGTCGTTCCGCTCGGTGTTCCGCAGCTTCGCCGAGCGCGGCATCTTCTGGACCGGCAGCGAGGCGCAGATGCGCCGCTGGGTGCAGATCGACGACCAGGCCAACCTGGTCGCGCTCGACGGCGAGCCGCACATCCTGGTCACGCTGCACCTGTCGGGCGTCGAGGCCGGCGCGATCCGGCTGACCATCTATCTGCGCGACCACGTGGGCCGCTCCGGCGCCTCGCTGTACACCAAGCAGAAGAACGCGCTGTTCGACGGCTTCCTGAAGCAGGCGCGCGGCCGCTTCGGCGCGCACATGATCGCGCGCAACGACAGCGTGCGGGACATCATCCGCTGCCTGAAGAAGGGCGAGGCGCTGCAGTTGATCTCCGACATGGACTTCGGCGAGCGCGACTCGGAATTCGTGCCCTTCTTCGGCGCCCAGGCGCTGACGCTGACCTCGGTGTCGCGGCTGGCGCGGCTGACCGGCGCCAAGGTCGTGCCGATCTATACCGAGCAGCTGCCCGACTATCGCGGCTACGTGCTGCGGATCCTCCCCGCGTGGGACAACTATCCGGGCGAGAACGTGACAGAGGACACGCGCCGCATGAACGCGTTCTTCGAGGACTGCATCCGGCCGAGGATTCCCGAGTACTACTGGGTCCACAAGCGGTTCAAGAATCGCCCGCCCGGCGAGCCCGGGATATATTGACGCTGATGAGGGACCGGTACGCCGGTCCCAGGCATTGTTGAACCGCCCGCCGCGGCCCATCCATCGAACCAAGACCGCCCCGCCCTCCCCGCCATGAAAATCCAGTTCACCAAGATGCACGGCGCCGGCAACGACTTCGTCGTGCTGGACGGCATCCACCAGACCCTGAACCTGAGCACCGAGCAGTGGCGCGCGCTGGCCAGCCGCCATTTCGGCGTGGGCGCGGACCAGATCCTGATCGTCGAGAAGCCGACCCGCCCCGACGTCGACTTCCGCTACCGGATCTTCAATGCCGACGGCGGCGAGGTCGAGCACTGCGGCAACGGCGCGCGCTGCTTCGTCCGTTTCGTCACCGACCACGGCCTGACCGACAAGCGCTCGGTGCGGGTCGAGGTGATGAACGGCGTCATCACGCTGACGCTGCAGGACGACGGCCAGGTCACGGTCGACATGGGCGCGCCCGAGTTCGAGCCCGCGCGCATCCCGTTCCTGCCAGAGGGGCTGCCGACGCGGACCGAGGGCGACGACACGCTGTACGGCATCGAGACCAATGGCCGCACCGTGTGGATTTCCGCGGTGTCGATGGGCAATCCGCACGCGGTGCAGGTGGTCGATGACACCGAGCGCTTCCCGGTGCGCGAGGACGGCCCGGTGATCGAGCACCATGCGGCCTTCCCGAAGCGCGTCAATGCCGGCTTCATGCAGGTGGTCGACCGCAACACGATCCGGCTGCGCGTGTTCGAGCGCGGCTCCGGCGAGACGCTGGCCTGCGGCACCGGCGCCTGCGCGGCGGTGGTCGCCGGCATCCGGCGCGGCCTGCTCGATTCGCCGGTCAAGGTGCATACGCACGGCGGCGACCTGACCATCGCCTGGGATGGCGACGGCACGCCGGTGCGGATGACGGGCCCGGCCACCACGGTGTTCGAAGGTTCGATCGATCTGGACGCGCTGCAGCCGCGCGGCTGATTCAGCGACCTTGGGGGGCATGCCCCAGCGGCGCCCCGCCCCAGCGACCCTGCCGGAAGCCCGGCGCCCACGCGGAGACGCGCCATGCCAGACACCCCGCTCGACCCCTACCGCATCGCCAATGGCAAGGGATTTCGCCTGGACCGCTTCGACGCGGGCGCCAGGCCCTTCTCCAGCGGCGACAAGACCAGCGACCGGGCTCGCCTGACCGAGCTGTCGACGCATCTGGACGAGCAGCAGGACATCTTCTACGCCGAGCAGTCACGCAAGCTGCTGGTGATCCTGCAGGGGATGGACACCAGCGGCAAGGACGGCACCGTGCGCGGCGTGTTCCGCAGCTTCGATCCGCTCGGCGTGCGCGTGGTCGGCTTCAAGGCGCCGACCGCGGAGGAGAAGGCGCGCGACTACCTGTGGCGCATCCACGCTCAGGTGCCGCGCGCCGGCGAGATCGCGGTGTTCAACCGCAGCCACTACGAGGACGTGCTGATCACGCGCGTGCATGGCTGGATCGACGCGGCCGAGTGCGAGCGCCGCTATCGGCAGATCCGCCACTTCGAAAGCCTGCTGGCCGAGACCGGCACCACGCTGGTCAAGTGCTTCCTGCATATTTCGAAGGACGAGCAGAAGGCGCGCCTGCAGGCGCGGCTCACCGATCCGCACAAGCACTGGAAGTTCGATCCCAATGACCTGGCCGAGCGCCGGCACTGGGACGCCTATATGGACGCCTACCAGGACGCGATCGCCGCGACGGCGACGCCGGACGCGCCCTGGCATGTGATTCCCGCCGATTCGAAGACGCACCGCAATCTGATGATCGCGGAGATCCTGCGCGAGACCTTCGCGCGGCTCAAGCCGGCCTATCCGCCGTCGGCGCCGGGACTGGACCAGCTGAAGGTCGACTGATCAGACGCCGTAGCGCTGGCGGTAGGCGGCCACCGCGTCGCGCGACGCACCCAGCGCGGGGTCCTGCGCGGCGTCCAGGTATGCCAGCAGATCGGCCAGCGAGGCGATCGCGATCACCGGCACGCCGAATTCGCGCTGCACGTCCTGCACCGCCGAATGGGCGCCGATCTGCTCCGCGGTGCCGCTTCTCTCCATCCGGTCCAGCGCGATCAGCACCGCGGCAGGCTCCGCGCCGGCGGCACGGATCATCTGCACCGATTCGCGCACCGAGGTGCCGGCCGAAATCACGTCGTCGACGATCACCACCTTGCCCTGCAGCTTTGCGCCGACCAGCGTACCGCCCTCGCCGTGGTCCTTGGCTTCCTTGCGGTTGTAGGCGAAGCCGACATTGCGGCCCATGCCGGCCAGCGCCACCGCGGTGGCGGACGCCAGCGTGATGCCCTTGTAGGCCGGCCCGAACAGCATGTCGAATGCGACACCCGAGGCCAGCAGGGTTTTCGCATAGAATTGCGCCACCTGGCCCAGCGTGGCGCCCTCGTTGAACAGCCCCGCGTTGAAGAAATACGGCGACTTGCGTCCCGCCTTGGTGACGAACTCGCCGAAGGACAGCACGCCCGCGTCCAGCGCGAAGCGGATGAAGGTCTGGCTGAGGTCGTCCGCCGCCGGCGTGGTTTGCTGCGTCATCTTTTCTCTCTGTTCCAAAAATTTCCCGAGATGTTACGGATTATCAGTGCCAACCTCAACGGCATCCGCTCCGCCAGCAAGAAAGGCTTCTTCGACTGGATGGGCAAGCAGGACGCCGACATGGTCTGTGTGCAGGAGCTCAAGGCGCAGGCCGCCGACATGACCGAGGCCTTCCTCGCCCCGCACGGCTATCACGGCTACTTCCACTACGCCGAGAAGAAGGGCTACAGCGGCGTCGGCCTGTACACGCGCCACAAGCCCGAGCGCGTGATCACCGGCTTCGGCAATGCCGAGTTCGACAGCGAGGGGCGCTACGTTGAAGTGCAGTATCCGCATCTGGCGGTGATCTCGGTCTACGTGCCGTCGGGCTCCAGCTCCGAGGAACGGCAACTGGCCAAGTACCGTTTCATGGAGGCCTTCCTGCCCCATCTGCTGCAGCTCAAGGCCAGCGGGCGCGAGATCGTGCTGTGCGGCGACGTCAACATCGCGCACAAGGAAATCGACATCAAGAACTGGAAGGGCAATCTGAAGAACTCCGGCTTCCTGCCCGAGGAGCGCGCCTGGATCGGCGAGCTGTTCGACGTGCACGGCTATGTCGACGTGTTCCGCAAGCTCGACCCGCGGCCCGAGCAGTACACCTGGTGGAGCAACCGCGGCCAAGCCTACGCGAAGAACGTCGGCTGGCGCATCGACTACCACCTGGCGACGCCGAAGATCGCCGACACCGCAAAGGCCTGCTCGATCTACAAGGACGAGAAGTTCAGCGACCACGCGCCGCTGTCGATCGACTACGACTTCCCGCTGTAACGGGGCCGCCCGGCCGCCGGGGCGGATTGCCGCTGCGATGCCGGGGCATCCTCGCTACAATGCACCTCTTACCCGTAATACCCAAGCGAGTCCACCATGGCATTCAAAGTGTTCGTCGACGGCCAGGAAGGCACCACCGGCCTTCGGCTGCTCGATTATCTGTCCGGCCGTTCCGATGTCGAACTGCTGCGCATCGCGGAAGACAAGCGCAAGGATCCGGCCGAGCGAGCACGCTTCCTGAACGCCGCCGACGTGGCCTTCCTGTGCCTGCCGGACGTGGCCTCGCGCGAGGCGGTGTCGCTGGTGACCAATCCGGACACCTGCGTGATCGACGCCAGCACGGCGTTCCGCACCGCCGACAACTGGGCCTACGGCCTGCCCGAACTGGTGCGCGGCCAGCGCGAGAAGATCCGCGCCAGCAAGCGCATCGCGGTGCCGGGCTGCCACGCCAGCGCCTTCGTGCTGGCCGTGCGTCCGCTGGTCGATGCCGGCGTGATGCAGCCCGACTACCCCGTCACCGCGTTCTCGCTGACCGGCTACAGCGGCGGCGGCAAGAAGATGATTGCGGACTTCGAGGCGGGCGGCAATCCGAAGCTCGACAGCCCGCGCGCCTACGCGCTGGGGCTGGAGCACAAGCATCTGCCCGAGATGCGGGTGCAGACCGGCCTGGCGCAGGCGCCGATCTTCAGCCCGATCGTCGGCAAGTTCTACAAGGGCCTGGCCGTGACGGTGCCGGTGTTCCCGGATCGGTTGGCGCGCAAGGTCACGCCGGAGCAAGTCGCCGAGATCTACCGCAAGCACTACGAGGGCGAGCAGTTCGTGCGCGTGATGCCCGCGGCCAGCGACGAGCATCTGGACAACGGCTTCTTCGACGTGCAGGCCAACAACGACACCAACCGCGTCGACCTGTTCGTGTTCGGCTCGGCGGACCGCATCGTGCTGATCGCGCGGCTGGACAACCTCGGCAAGGGCGCGGCCGGCGCCGCGGTGCAATGCATGAACGTGCATATCGGCGCGGACGAGGCGACCGGGCTGACCGCCTGACGCTTTCCTGCCTGACCGAAGCAAACGGCCCCTGAATCAGGGGCCGTTTGCTTTTGTCGGCAAGCTTGTCGTCCCCGCGAATGCGGGGACCCAGTGACTTCACAAGACGCTGGGTACCGCCTGCGCGGGAACGAGGCCTGTGCTACCGCTTCAGCGGCTGCTGCTTGTCCTCGTCGCCGCGGTCCACCGGCGCGTTGGCGAGGCCGCCCATATTGGTCCGGTAGGCCGGCAGCCGGTCGACGGTGGTGCCGATCGCCCGCGCGTACAGCGGCAGCACCTCGGGCATATGCCGCTGCAGCTCGGCGATGCGCGACTGGCCGGACGGGTGCGTGGACAGGAAGTCCATGCTGGCGCCGGCCGCCGACGACTGCGACACCTTGCCCATCTTCTGCCACAGCGTCACCGCGGCGCGCGGATCGTAGCCCGCGCGCGCCGCGATATCCATGCCGACCAGATCGGCCTCGGTCTCGTCCGAGCGCGAGAACTTCAGCGTCAGCAGATGCGCGCCGGTGCCCAGCGCCAGATTGCCCAGGTTGCCGAAGCCGAACAGCTGCGAAATGACGTTGGCGCCGAGGTTGGTGATCTCGGCCTTGGCGGCGCGCTCGCGCGCATGCTCCTGCAGCGCGTGGGCGATCTCGTGGCCGATCACCATCGCCAGCTCGTCGTCGGTCGGCTTGATCTGGTCCAGAAAGCCGGTATAGACCGCGATCTTGCCGCCGGGCATGCAGAACGCATTGACCTGCTTGGCCTTGATCAGGTTGACCTCCCACTTCCAGCCACGGGCGCGGTCGTTCCAGCGCCCGGCCTGCGGCAGGATGCGTTCGGAGATCGTGCGCAGGCGCGCCAGCCGCGGATCGTTGGACGGCGCCAGCGCGCCCTTGGCGCGTGCCTCCTGCTTGATCTGCTCGTATTCCTGCGCGGCCTGCTGTTCGATCGCCTCGGCCGGCACCAGTTGGCTGACCGCGCCACCGCCGCGCTGCACATTGACGCCGTCCGACTGCGCCAGCGCGGCGGGCGCGCCCAGCAGCGCGACGGCGCCGAGCATGGCCAGCGTCAGCCGGCGCAGCGGCGCCGCGAGCCCGAGCGAACGCGAGGAAGGAACGGCAATGCGGGGAACGGCAACGGAGGGAGCGGACATGGCCAGACGCAAGGGAAGGGGCATCGTTTCAACGAGAATGCGACAGACATCACGAAGGCTGATGCAATAATACACGGCGCCCGATCGCCACCCAGGGCCCTCCAGGCACTTCCACCGCCTGTTCCGCCCGGCCCCTGCTCCCGCCTTCATGACCTTCCAAGACTATCTCGATATTTTCCGCAACCGCCGCATCGGCGCGATGCTGACACTGGGCTTTGCCTCGGGGCTGCCGCTGGCGCTGACCTCGGGCACGCTGCAGGCCTGGATGACGGTCGAAGGGCTGGACATCAAGACCATCGGCTTCTTCTCGCTGGTCGGCCAGGCCTACATCTTCAAGTTCCTGTGGGCGCCGCTGATGGACCGCTACACGCCGCCGTTGCTGGACCGGCGGCGCGGCTGGCTGCTGCTGACGCAGGTCGGCCTGGTGCTCGGCATCGCCGGCATGGCGTTCTGCCCGCCGCGCGAGGCGCTGTGGCTGCTGGCGGGGCTGGCCACGCTGGTGGCCTTCCTGTCGGCCTCGCAGGACATCGTGTTCGACGCCTACAGCACCGACGTGCTGCGGCCCGCCGAGCGCGGCGCCGGCGCGGCGGTCAAGGTGCTGGGCTACCGGCTGGCGATGCTGGTCTCGGGCGGCCTGGCGCTGTGGCTGGCCGACCGCGTGCTGGGCTGGCAGCAGATGTACCTGCTGATGGCGGCGCTGATGGCGGTCGGCCTGCTGACGCTGCCGTGGGCGCCGCGCGCCGAATCGCCGCCGCGCGCGCCGCGCTCGCTGGAGGAGGCGGTGGTCGGCCCGCTGCGCGACTTCTTCGGCCGCACCGGCGCCTGGTGGCTGCTGGGGCTGATCGTGCTGTACAAGCTCGGCGACGCCTTCGCCGGCAGCCTGTCGACGACCTTCCTGATCCGCGGCGTGGGCTTTTCCGCTGGCGAGGTGGGGCTGGTCAACAAGACGCTGGGCCTGGCCGCGACCATCATCGGCGCGCTGTTCGGCGGCACGCTGATGGTCAGGCTCGGCCTGTACCGCTCGCTGATGCTGTTCGGCGTGCTGCAGGCCGTGTCGAACTTCGGTTACTGGTTGCTGGCGGTGACGCCCGCCCATCTGTGGTCGATGGGCGCGACCATCGCGGTCGAGAACCTGTGCGGGGGCATGGGCACCGCGGCGTTCGTCGCGCTGCTGATGGCGCTGTGCAACCGCTCGTTTTCGGCGACGCAGTATGCGCTGCTGTCGGCGCTGGCCTCGGTCGGACGCGTCTATGTCGGCCCGACCTCGGGCTATCTGGTCGAATCGTACGGGTGGGCGCCCTTCTATCTCGGCACGGTGCTGGTCGCGCTGCCGGGGCTGCTGCTGCTGCGTGCGATGCGCGGCACGGTCGAGCGCTATGAAAGCCAGACGCGCACGGCGTCCGTCGAGGCTGCGGGTGTTCCCCCTCTCCCGCTTGCGGGAGAGGGCCGGGGAGAGGGCAAGGGCGTTCGCGAGGGCTGACGCGGTAGTGGGTCAGCGGGCGCCGCTGCCCTCTCCCCCACCCCTCTCCCGCGAGCGGGAGCGGGGAGCCGAATGCGAGCGACCGCGGCAGAGGAGCCGGTCCGAAGCGGTATCCCTTAGCGGACTACCGGTTGGCTCCCTCTCCCGCTTGCGGGAGAGGGCTGGGGAGAGGGCAGCAGGCGCCTCTACTGCTTGTAGTAAACGATCTGATGCGAGCTCGCCAGCAGCTCGCCGTCCGGGCTCCACAGCTGCGCGCTCTGGTCGAAGAAGCCCTGCCGGAACACCTGCGCCCGCGCGCTGCCCAGCGCGTGCCGATCGCCCAGCGCCCCCAGCGTGGCGGCATCCGCGTGGAAGTAAGTCGTCAGCGAGACCGTGCCGGCCGGCACGAAGCCGGCGCGCTTGAGGAAGATGCGCGGATAGAAGCTGTCGCACCAGGCAGCGATCGACGCATAGTCGGGCGTGCGCGCCGGATGGTCGCGCAGCCAGAACTGCGTCAGGCTGTCGGGATGCTCGGTGCCCGGTTCGGCGGTTGCAGGCTTGGCGCCGCGCACGGGGCGCATCTCGTAGGACTTGAGCCAGCGCACCGGCGCGAAGCCGCTCGGCAGCGGCGCGATGGCGTCGGCCGGCGGCACGTCGGGAAAGATGGCCTCGCCGCAGCCCCAGGTATCGCGCCGCACCGCGAACACCGCGCTGGCGGTAGTCGCCACCTCGCCGTTCTGTACCAGTTCCAGCGACCAGTGCTGCGTCGAGCGGTTGGTGCGCGAGGGCCGCGCCTCGATCGTGAACGGGCCCTCGGCGATCGGTCCGGCGAAATTGACGGTCAGCGCGATCGGATCGCCGAGCCGCTGCGGATGCTGTAGCGCCGCCTGCAGCAGCGTCGCCGCGGTGATGCCGCCGTACGGCCCGATCATGTTCCAGTACGACTCGGTGGTGCGGCCGGCGAAGCGGTGCTCGCCGGCGGGGGTCAACGCAATCGCGTCGTCGAAGGGATGCAGCTCGGATGTCGCGGACATGGGGCCTCGCCGAAAAAGCGAACGATCGTTCGGAATTTCCGTACGGTAGTCGCCCGAGTGGCCGCACGTCAAGTGCCGGCCACTCCGTTCGAGGCCATCCTCGGACCGAACCGATCGGGCCGAACCGATCAGGCGGAGCAGACCCGATAGACCGCCAGGCTGCCGCGCCAGTTGACGCCCCAGTTGACCGTGATGCCCTCGTGCATCACCACGCGATCGAGGATGCGCAGCCCGACCTTGGGCGCCAGCGCCTCGAAGTCGCTGATGGTCAGCACGCGCACGTTCGGCGTGTCGTACCACTGGTAGGGCAGCGACTCGGACACCGGCATGCGGCCGCGGAACACCGACAGCCGGTGCGGCCAGTAGCCGAAGTTCGGGAACGACACGATGCATTCGCGGCCGACGCGCAGCGTGTCGCGCAGCACCTGCGCGGTGTTGTGGATGGTCTGCAGCGTCTGCGACAGGATCACGGTGTCGAAGCTCTTGTCCTCGAACAGCGCCAGCCCGCCCTCCAGGTTCTGCTGGATGACATGCACGCCCTTCTGCGCGCACGCCAGCACGCCCTCGTCGCGGATCTCGATGCCGTAGGCCTGCACGTCGAGCTCGTCCTGCAGCACGCGCAGCAGGCTGCCGTCGCCGCAGCCCAGGTCGAGCACCGTCGCATTCGGTTCGATCCAGCGCGCGATCGCGCGGAAGTCCGGCCGCCGTGCCAGCACGCCGTTGGCCGCTTCGGTGATGGACTTGGCATTCATGCGCCGATCTCCCGGGCAATGCGTTCGTAATAGGCGCGCATCAGGTTGTGGTAACGCGGATCGTCGAGCAGGAAGGCATCGTGGCCGTGCGGGGCGTCGATCTCGGCGTAGCTGACCGGCCGCTTGTTGTCGAGCAGCGCCTTGACCAGCTCGCGGCTGCGGCTTGGCGCAAAGCGCCAGTCGGTGGTGAAGCTGGCAACGAGGAAGCTGGCCCGGGTATGCGCAACCGCACGGGTCAGGTCGCCGCCGAAGGTCAGCGCGGGATCGAAGTAGTCGAGCGCGCGCGTGATCAGCAGATAGGTATTGGCGTCGAAGTACTCGGCGAACTTGTCGCCCTGGTAGCGCAGATAGCTCTCGACCTGGAACTCGACGTCGAACGAGAAGCGGATGTCCTCGGCCTTGAGCTCGCGGCCGAATTTCGCCGCCATGTCCTCGTCGGACAGGTAGGTGATATGGCCGATCATCCGGGCCACGCGCAGCCCGCGCTTGGGCTTGACGCCATGCGCGTAGTAGTTGCCGCCGTGGAAGTCGGGGTCGGACAGGATCGCGCTGCGCGCGACCTCGTTGAAGGCGATGTTCTGCGCCGACAGCTTCGGCGTCGAGGCGACCACGATGCAATGGCGCAGCCGCTCCGGATACATCAGGCTCCAGGCCAGCGCCTGCATGCCGCCGAGGCTGCCGCCCATCACCGCGGCGAACTGCTCGATGCCGAAGGCATCGGCCACGCGCGCCTGCGCATTGACCCAGTCCTCGACCGTGACCACCGGGAAGGCGGCGCCGAACGGTTGGCCGGTGGCCGGGTTCAGGCTCATCGGACCGGTCGAGCCGAAGCACGAGCCGAGATTGTTGATGCCGATCACGAAGAAGCGGTCGGTGTCGAGCGGCTTGCCGGGGCCGACCATGTTGTCCCACCAACCGACGTCGCGCGGATCGTGCGCGTAGACGCCGGCCACATGATGCGAGGCGTTCAGTGCGTGGCACACCAGCACGGCATTGGTCCGCGTGGCATTGAGCGTGCCGTAGGTTTCGACCATCAGGTCGTAGCCGGCCAGCGAAGAGCCGTTGCGCAGCGGCAGCGGCTCGGCGAAATGCATGCGCTGCGGCGTCACGATGCCGACCGAGTCGGGCGGCAGGGGCAGGTGCAGCGCGGCGGCGGCAGCGGCGTCCGAAGCAGTGCCGGAAGCGGCCGGTTCCACCGGGTCCGCATGCGCGGATGGCGAGGCAACGTCAGTCATGTAGGCGGGCCCGCGCGAAGCAGGCATCAAAAAACCCGACCGGTCTTGCGTCTGGAATCACGCAGCCAAGTCGGGTTGTTTCGCACCGGATGCTTCGCTGTCCGCCGCGCGGTGGCGTTGTCCCTGAAATGCGTTCCTGTCGAATCGCGAATCGGAGAGGGGGCGCCGACCAACCTCTTTAGCCGCATTTATAGTGGCGGGAAATTTCCCCGCCGCGCGCCCGCAAGCCAGTCATCAAATCGGCGCGACCGGCAGATTATAGAGCAAAGCGATAGACATCAGCTGAAGTCGGCAGAAGGGGCGCGCGGAGATGAATATCGACGGCCGCAGTCCGGCTACGGGGATCAGCCCAGCAGCACGCGCAGCTGCGCGTCGATCTGCCCGGCCGGCAGCTTGCGAAAGCCGCTCTTGGCATAGCGATGCCAGTGCCCCTGCACCGTGGCGACAATCAGCGCGGCCCGTGCCGATACGTCGGCGTCGGCCGGAAACGCGCCCTGCGTCGCGGCGACCTTCAGGCATTGGCGGATCGACGCCTCGATCCGGTCCACCAGCTGATTGATGCGTTCCTGCAGCCGCTCATGCTCGCCGACCAGCGCCTCGCCGGTCAGCACGCGCGTCATGCCCGGATTCTTCTCGGCGAACGACAGCAGCATCCGCACGATGGCCTGCACCTGGCGCAGCCCGTGCTCCTCCTGCGTGGTGATCTGGTTGATCAGGCCGAACACGGTCTGCTCGATAAAGGCGATCAGCCCCTCGAACATCTGCGCCTTGCTGGCGAAATGCCGGTACAGCGCGGCCTCGGAGACGCCGAGCCGGGCGGCCAGCGCGGCGGTGGTGATGCGTTCGGAGCGCGGGTGCTCGAGCATGCCGGCGAGCGTCTGCAGGATCTGCACGCGCCGCTCGCCGGGGCGCGGCCGCTTGCGCGCGACCACGGCC
>NZ_AMPR02000400.1:0-1173 GCF_000307735.3 Cupriavidus sp. HPC(L)
GCCGGCATTGCGAACACTTCGTGCTGTCCGCCTCGGTGACGCTGCCCTGCGCGGTGCCGGACCGCCGCGCGCCGCAGCCGTGGCAGCACACGCTGTGGCTCGGCGACCGCGACGGCATGCCGCTGATGGCCACCGTGACGCCGCTGGCGCGCACGCAGCAGGCCGGCGGCTGGGACACCGAGATGGCGGACTGGCGCGCCGCGCTGGCCGCACGCCGTACCGTCGTTCATCTGCTCGATACGATGCCGGCCGGCGCCACGCTGCAACGCTGGCAGTCGAGCGGCGAACGCTGGCTGGCGGCAGCACGCAAGAGCACGCGCGTGCTGTGCGATGGCACGGCATGGAAGCTCGACGCACTGGCCGACACGCTGACTTTCCACGCGCAGGCCGAGCTGCGCTGGCGCGACCGCGACGCGGTGCAATGGGTTGCGCAGACCAGGGTGCGCGTGCTGGAAGGGCAGGCCCGCGCCGCGCGCGGCACCGCCACCGAAGGCGGCATCGAGGCCGTGCTGCTGGTGGCGCGCACCATCGAGCGCGACAGCGGCCAGACGCTGGCCGTCGACTATCTGCTGGCCGATCCGGCGCTCGCCGGCGCCGGCGCGCAGCTCGCCCAGTGGGCACGCTGGGGCGAGGCCGCGGCGCTGCAATGCCGCACGCTGCGCCATGCGCTGGACCATCTCGGCCGCCCGGCCGGCACGTCGCCGCAGGCCTTTGACGTCGATGCGCTGGTCGCGCTGCAGGCGGGCATGACCGCGTTGCGGCTGGCTCATGCGCCGGCCCAGGCGGCGATCGACTGCCTGGCAGGGCTGGCCGGCCAAGCAGGCCGGTCGGCCGCCAGGGACGCGGCGCCCGGCGCCGCCGCGCTGCTCGAAGGACTGGGCCGCCTGCTGGCCTTGCTCGACGTGCTGGAGAACTTCCCGGGCCGCAACGCCGCGGCGTCGTCGCCGGCTACCGGCTCGAACGAACAGCGTGCTGCGGATGCGCCGATCGCCGCGATCCACGTCGCGACCCATGCCGATGCGGCCACTGCACCGCCCACTCCGGCGCTGCCCGAATCCGCGCAGCACCTCGCCCAACGGATGACGCGGAGCGCCGCGGGCACGCAAGAGAACGCGTCGGCGAAGTTCGACCTGGCCGCGCTTGGAGACTGATTGAACATGCTTGCCGTCGATC
>NZ_AMPR02000399.1:0-1207 GCF_000307735.3 Cupriavidus sp. HPC(L)
GGCCCCTGCGCCGGCTCCGGCGGCACAGGCCGCGCCGGCCGGCGTCAGCGGCAAGGCCGCGCATGCCAGCCCGTCGGTGCGCAAGTACGCGCGCGAACTCGGCGTCGACGTGTCGCGCGTGCCGGGCTCCGGTCCGAAGGGCCGGATCACCCATGAAGACGTGCAGCGCTACGTCAAGGGCGTGATGACCGGGCAGGCCGCTGCGCCGGCGCAAGCGGCCGCTGGTGCCGGTGGCGGCGAACTCGGTCTGCTGCCGTGGCCGAAGGTCGATTTCACCCGCTACGGCGAGATCGAAAGCAAGCCGCTGTCGCGCATCAAGAAGATTTCGGGCGCGAACCTGCATCGCAACTGGGTGATGATCCCCCACGTGACCAATCACGACGAGGCCGACATCACCGAGCTCGAAGCGTTCCGCGTGCAGCTGAACAAGGAATACGAGAAGCAGGGCGTCAAGGTCACGATGCTGGCCTTCATGATCAAGGCCACGGTCGCCGCGCTGAAGAAGTTCCCGAACTTCAATGCCTCGCTCGACGGCGACAACCTCGTCCTGAAGAAGTACTTCAACATCGGCTTCGCCGCCGATACGCCGAACGGCCTGGTCGTGCCGGTGATCAAGGACGCCGACAAGAAGGGCGTGATCGAGATCGCGCAGGAGATGGCGGAACTGGCCAAGCTGGCGCGCGAGGGCAAGCTCAAGCCCGACCAGATGCAGGGCGGCTGCTTCTCGATCTCGTCGCTCGGCGGCCTGGGCGGTACCTACTTCACGCCGATCATCAATGCGCCGGAAGTGGCCATCATGGGCGTCTGCAAGTCGTATCAGAAGCCGGTCTGGGACGGCAAGCAGTTCGTGCCGCGCCTGACGCTGCCGCTGTCGCTGTCGTGGGACCACCGCGTGATCGACGGCGCCGAGGCGGCCCGCTTCAATACCTACTTCGGTCAGCTGCTGGCCGATTTCCGCCGCATTCTGCTGTAAGCGGCCCGGCCACAGGAGCAAAGCATGAGTGTGATCGAAGTCAAGGTGCCGGACATCGGCGATTTCGACGCGGTAGAAGTGATCGAGGTGCTGGTCAAGCCGGGCGACACGATCGAGCAGGAACAGTCGCTGATCGTGCTGGAGTCGGACAAGGCCAGCATGGACGTGCCGTCGTCGGCGGCCGGCAAGGTCGTCGAGGTCAAGGTCAAGGTCGGCGACAAGGTCGCCAAGGAC
>NZ_AMPR02000398.1:0-1211 GCF_000307735.3 Cupriavidus sp. HPC(L)
CGGATAGCGCAACCAACGGCGCAGCCAGCAGCGAAGCCGAAGGCGATCCCGCGATCCTGAAACCCCAACCCTGGGCCACCTCGCTCGGACAACCGGTCGCCGCACGGCCCTACGGCCAGCCCTCGAGCCACGAAACGGCGCTGATGCGGCGCGAATCGCCGGGTTTGACGCGCGTCTCGGCGGCTTCGGTCAGCTTCGCGCCGCTGCAGGGTCTGTTCGGCATCATCACGCCGAACGGCCTGCATTTCGAGCGGCATCACCAGGGCTGGCACGACATCGACCCGACTCGCCATCGGCTGATGATCAACGGCCTGGTCAAGGCCCCGCGCGTCTATACGATGGACGAGCTGATGCGGCTGCCGTCGGTGTCGCGGATGCATTTCATCGAATGCGGTGCCAATACCGGCATGGAGTGGGGCAATGTCGCGGTGCCGACGGTGCAATACACGCACGGCATGCTGTCCTGCTGCGAGTTCACCGGGGTACCGCTGCGCGTGCTGCTCGACGACGCCGGCGCCGACCAGCGGCGCGGCCGCTATCTGCTGGCCGAGGGCGGCGATGGATCGGCGATGACGCGCACGATCCCGATGGAGCTGGCCGACGAGATCATCGTCGCCTGGGGCATGAACGGCGAGATGCTGCGGCCCGAGAACGGCTACCCGTTGCGGCTGGTGGTGCCGGGCGTGCAGGGCGTGTCATGGGTCAAATGGCTGCGCCGGCTCGAGCTGGGCGACCGCCCCTGGAACGCCAAGGACGAGACGCTGCACTACGTCGACATGATGCCGGACGGCATGCTGCGGCAGTACACGTCGATCCAGGAGTGCAAGTCGGTGATCACCACGCCGTCGGGCGGTCAGCGCCTGACCGGCAAGGGCTTCTACAACGTCAGCGGGCTGGCATGGTCGGGCCGCGGCAAGATCCGGCGCGTCGACGTATCGGTCGACGGCGGGCGCAACTGGCGCACCGCGCGGCTGGAGACGCCGGTGCTGTCCAAATGCCTGACGCGCTTCAATCTGGACTGGGTCTGGGACGGCTCGCCGGCGATCCTGCAGAGCCGAGCGATCGACGAGACCGGCTACGTGCAGCCGACCATCGCGCAGCTGCGCGCGGTACGCGGCACGCGTTCGATCTATCACAACAACGCGATCCAGAGCTGGCTGGTCGCGGCCGGCGGCGAGGTGTCCAATGTCCAGGTGCGTTAGCGGCATTCC
>NZ_AMPR02000397.1:0-1223 GCF_000307735.3 Cupriavidus sp. HPC(L)
CTGCGCCTGCGGCGGAATATCGGGATCGAGCGCGAACACGGTGCCGTCGGCCGGGCTGGCGATCGCCGCGCCCCGGCCGCGCTCCGCCGCCAACCGAGCCACCGGCGTGCCCTCCTGGTGGCTGCCGACCGCGACGAGCGGCACCGCGGTACCGGCCAGGAACACCTCGTCCCGCGCAGGCTCGGGTACGCCTTCGAACCGCACCGGCACGCGCTCGACACCCGCGGGCATGGCAGGCGGCCGGCTCGCGCGGTCGCGATGCAGGTACGCCATCACCTCGTGCCAGACCGGCGCCGCGCCCGATACGCCTGACACATCGCGCATCGCCGCGCCGCTGGCGTTGCCGACCCAGACGCCGACCGTGTAGTGCTGCGACCAGCCGATGCACCAGTTGTCGCGCATGTCCTTGCTGGTGCCGGTCTTGACCGCGGTCCAGAAGCGCGTGGTCAGCGGACTGTCGAGGCCGAAGGTGCGCGCGCGCGCATGCCGGTCGGACAGCACGTCGCCGATCACATGCGTCGCCGCCGCCGACATCACCGCCAGCGGCCGCGGCGCCGGTTCGGCCAGCCGCATCCGCACCGGGGCCTGGCGGCCCTGGTTGGCCAGCGTGCGGTAGGCATTGGTCAGCGTCAGCAGCGACACGTCGGCGCTGCCCAGCGCCAGGCTGTAGCCGTAGTAGTCGCCGGCCTCGGTCAGCGGCAGCCCGAGCGCGACCAGGCGCCGATGGAATCGGTGCGGGGTCACCATCACCAGCGTGCGCACCGCCGGCACATTGAGCGATCCGGCCAGCGCGGCGCGCATGCTGACCCAGCCGCCGTAGCGGCCATCGTAGTTGCGCGGGATATAGAGGCCGCCGCCGGTCGGCAGGTTGACCGGCCGGTCGTCCAGCAGCGAGGCCGCGGTCAGGCGCCGCTCCTCGAGCGCCTGCGCATAGAGGAAAGGCTTCAGCGTCGAGCCGGCCTGGCGCAGGGCGGCCGCATGGTCGACCTGCGCCGCCGCGGACAGCGTGCCCGACGAGCCCACATAGGCCAGCACGTCGCCGCTGGCGTTATCGAGCACGACCACCGCGCCGTCCTCGACATGGCGTCCGGCCAGCTCGCGCAGATGCCGCTGCAGGCTGGCCGTCGCCAGGCGCTGCACGCCGGCATCGAGCGTCGAGTCGATCGCGGCCGGCGCGGTGCGACTCGCGCCCGGCGCGGCCCGCTCGACCAGCAGCCGGCCCA
>NZ_AMPR02000396.1:0-1234 GCF_000307735.3 Cupriavidus sp. HPC(L)
CACGCTGATGCTGACGGCCGCCACGCAGTTGAGCGGCTGCTTTCCGGTGATCGCCGGTGCCATGGGCGCCGGCGTGATGAGCGCCACTGACCGCCGGCCCACGTCGATCCAGGCGGTCGATCGCGGCCTGCAGCTCGAGATCGAAAACACGCTGGCGACGCGCTACAGCGGCGCGGCGCGCGTCAATGTCACGGTGTTCAACAAGAAGGTGCTGCTGACCGGCGAGGTCAAGGACACCACTCTGCGCCAGCAGATCGAGCAGTACGTGCGGGGCCTGCCGAACGCCCGCGAGGTCATCAACGAGCTGGAAGTGGTGTCGTCACCGTCGTTCGCGGCGCAAAGCCAGGACGCCTTCGTGACCAGCAAGGTCAAGACGATGCTGATGACCGCCGAAGGCGTGCCGTCGAATTCCACCAAGGTCACCACCGAACGCGGCGTGGTCTATCTGATGGGCCTGGTGACCCGTCCCGAGGGCGATCGCGCCACCGAGACGGCGCGCAATGTCGGCGGCGTCAGCAAGGTGGTCAAGGTATTCGACTACATCGACGAAACCGAGCGCGCCCGCCTCGATGCGGCCGCCTCGTCGCAGAACGCGGCGCCGGGCGAACCGGTCGGCGGCACCCCGGCACCGGTGCAGACCACGCCGGGCACCGCGGCGCCGGCCAACTCGGCCCCCGCCCCCGTCGGCGCCGATCTGTCGTCGCCGGTTACCGCGCCGACGACTTCGCCCGTCCCTGGCCCGGTCGGCCTGCCTTCGGGCCGCAATCTGCCCTGATTCTGTCCCGATTCTGTCCTGACCCTGCCTGACCGCACAGGCGCGCCGGCGATCCGTCAAACCGGCCCGGCGCGCCTGGCCCCCTCCTCCACCGTCCGGCTCCCTCCCGCCCCGCCTCCGGCTGACCTACGCTGGTGTTGCGGCGACCCAATGGCGTTCGCCGTCCAACCATCTGCGAAAACCGTAGTACGCCCGCGCGGGCCGATGTGATAGGGTTGCCCTGCCTTGCGCGTCACTCACGCGCCCCGGCCGGTCGCTCGTCCGGTCCGCGTCGCGCGGCCGATCGATGCGCCGAAGTGCCGATCCGAGGAGCGAGACCATGAAGAACAACGATCCCCTGCGAACTGCCGCGGCTTGCCTGGCCGCCCTGGCGATGCTCGCGATGGCGCCGGCCGGCGTCGCCGAGGCCACCACCGAACAGGCGCGCAACTGGGCCGCCGCCTGCGCCGCCTGCCACGG
>NZ_AMPR02000395.1:0-1257 GCF_000307735.3 Cupriavidus sp. HPC(L)
CGAGCGGCTGCGCCAGGCCCAGGAGGCGGATGCGGCCGCACGCGCGCAGGCGGAAGCCGCGCGCGAGGCCGCCGAGCGTTCGCAGTCGCGCGACGATATCGCCAAGGCCGAGGCGGCGGAGGGGACCGCGGCGACGCGCAAGGCCGAGCTGAACCAGGCCGCGCTCGAACTGGATTCGCACGACAAGCGCATCGCGCTCGACGAGGCCAAGGCCGCGGCGCTGCGGGAGCCGGGACCACAGAACCAGGCGAAGGTCGACACGGCGCAGGCTGCGTACGACGACGCGCAGCAACTGCACACGGTTGCGGTGGCCGACGTCAATGCCAAGCGGGCCGATGAGGCGCTGGCCGCCGCCGACCGCGCGGTGACGGCGCTGGCCCCGCCGGGCAGCGATCCGGCCAGACTGAATGCCGCCGACCAGCAGGCCCTGAACGAGGCGCGCGAAACGGCCGGTGCCGCCCGGCGGCAATCGGACAGCGCCGCCGCGGCGCTCGAAACCGAATGGCGCCGCTACGAGCGCGATGCCGCGCAGCGTGAGCTGGCGAGGACGGGCCGCGAGCTGGAACAGGCCGGTGCGGCGCGCGAGCAAGCCCGCACGGACGGCGATGCCACGGCGCTGCAGCGGGCCGATGACGCCTACGGGGCGGCGCTGGACGCGTGGTGGGTGGCGGACCGGCAGTCTGTCGCGGCGCAGGCATCCTGGGACGCGCAGGTGGCCGCCAACGACCTCGCCGCCAAGGAGGAGCAGCATCGCGTCGACGAGACGCGCGCCAACCAGTGCCTGGCCGAACCGCCCGAGGTCCAGCAGGCCCGGCAGACGCTGGAGCAGCGCAATACGGCTGCGCAAACGGCGCTGAACGAGGCCCAATCGGCCAAGGACGATCATGCCGCGCGCAAGGCGCTGCGCGACCGCGCCGCCGAGATCGATACCGAATACCGCGACGTGCAGACCGGCCTCGAGCAGGCCCGCACCGCCTACGAAGGCGCCACCGGCGCCGATGCCCGCGAGAAGGCGCGCATCGCCTACGCCGACGCCCAGGACCGCATGGCGGCCGCCTGCGGACAGCACGACGCGCTGCAGGCATTGCGCAGTTCGCAGCAGGCGGACGCGGCGCTGGTCGAGGGGCTGCGGGCTCGCGAGAAGGGCGGCGCCGGTGCCCCCGGCGACGGCGCCATCGCCACGCTGCGCGAATCGGCGGGCCAGGCGCGCGCCAACGTGCAGGGGACCGTGGCGAATGCCAACGGCGACGCGACGGA
>NZ_AMPR02000394.1:0-1262 GCF_000307735.3 Cupriavidus sp. HPC(L)
GCTGCCTCGGCGCCACCGGCATCGACCGCCGGCTGCGGCGCCGCACTGTCGTCGCGCCAGGCCGCCAGCCGCTGCGCCAGTTCCTGCGCGCGCCGATGGCACTGCTCCAGCGATTCGGCGCGCTCGGCCTGCCCCTGCAGCAGCGCGACCACGTCGCTCAACGCCTTCTCCAGCGCATCGAGCGTGTCGAAGAACGGCTCGCCAATGCGCGCATCGGCCTCGATCTGTCCCAGCGCCAGGCGGACGTTGTCCTTGCCGAAGGCCAGCCGCAGGTCGCGCGTGGCGCGCTCGAACGGCGCGACGATGCCAACCCAGTCGGCCGCATCGCGCGCGTGCGACAGGCCCTCGGTCACCGTATCGCGCGCCAGCTCCAGCAACTGGCTGGTCGACAGGCTGTCGCCGAAGAACAGCGTCGCGGTCTCCGGCAGCTGGTGCGCCTCGTCGAAGATCACCGTATTCGCCGCTGGCAGCAGCTCGGCCATGCCGGTATCGCGCAGCACCACGTCGGCGAAGAACAGATGATGGTTGACCACCACCAGGTCGGCCTGCTGCGCTTCCTTGCGCGCCCGCATCACGAAGCATTCCTTGTGGTGCGGGCATTCGGTTCCCAGGCAGTTGTCGCGGGTCGAGGTCACCAGCTGCCATACCGGCGCGTTCTCGGGCACGCTGGCGAGCTCGGCCTTGTCGCCCGACGACGTGGTCTTGGCGAAGTTCGCGATCTCCCGCAGCCACGCCGCGTCCTGCTTGGACGCCAGCCGCCCGTTCATCTGCGCGCGCTCCATGTGGTAGTGGCAGACGTAGTTGGCGCGGCCCTTGAGCAGCGCGACGGAGACCGGCACATTGAGCGCGCGGCGCACGGTCGGGATGTCGCGCAGGAACAGCTGGTCCTGCAGGTTCTTGGTGCCGGTCGACAGGATCACCTTGCCGCCCCACAGCATCGCCGGTACCAGATAGGCAAAGGTCTTGCCGGTACCGGTGCCCGCCTCGACGATCACCGTGTCGTTCGCCTCGATCGCATCGGCCACCGCGGCGGCCATCTTCGCCTGCGCATCGCGCGGCCGGTAGCCGTCGATGGCCTGCGCCAGCGTGCCGCTCGGCGCGAAGATGCGCGCCAGCGCCGCGGCGCGCGCGTCGGCGGCGTCCGGCTGGATGGCGGGACCGGCGGCATCGTCGCCGGGATGGGAAAGATCGGAATCGGACAAGGCTGGCAGGAATTCGGTGCGCCACCGGCGGTGGCCGGCGGCACTGGCGTGGCGGCCCGC
>NZ_AMPR02000393.1:0-1286 GCF_000307735.3 Cupriavidus sp. HPC(L)
CGCAGCCCCAGTGGACGCCGCTGGCGGCCCAGGCCGACGCTCTGCCGCCCGCCTGGCGCGCGCTGCTGGCGCCATGCCTGGCCACACCCGCATGGCAGCGGCTCGCCGACTTCGTCGACGGCGAGCGCGCCGCCGGCAAGCCGGTCTTCCCGCGCGACGTCTTTCACGCGCTGCATCTGACGCCGCCCGAGGCGGTCAAGGTCGTGATTCTCGGCCAGGACCCCTATCACGGCGTCGGCGTGGTCGATGGCATCGAGGTGCCGCAGGCGCATGGCCTGGCCTTTTCGGTGCCGGACGGCGTGCGGGTGCCGCCGAGCCTGCGCAATATCTTCAAGGAAATCGCCGCCGAGTACGGCGACCCGGCGGTGGCGCGGCCCACGGCCTCCGGCAATCTGGAAGGCTGGGCGCGCCAGGGCGTGCTGCTGCTCAATACGGTGCTGACGGTCGAACAGGGACAAGCCGCCAGCCACGCCAGGCGCGGCTGGGAGGCGGTCACCGACCGCCTGATCGCGGCGCTGGCGGCCAACCGGCCGCATCTGGTGTTCCTGCTGTGGGGCAGCCACGCGCAGGCCAAGAAGGACCTGCTGGCGGGCGAGCACTGCATCCTGGAGGCGCCGCACCCGTCGCCGCTGTCGGCCCATCGCGGCTTTCTCGGCTGCGGGCATTTCCGCCTCGCCAACGATTGGCTGGTCGAGCACCAGCGCGAGCCGATCGACTGGAGCGCGCACTAGGCGCGAACGGCCCAGGCGCGAACGTACCGTCGCCCCCGCGAACGCGGGGGCCCAGCGACTTTTGCGCGGTGGTGAAAGCCGCTGGGTTCCCGCCTGCGCGGGAACGATAATCAGGCGACTACGTGGTGCGCCACTCGAACAGCTCGAACTCGCCCTCGCCGGGCTCGACCTCGAGCCTTTCCACCTGCGCCGCCGGCGGGCCCTGCTCCATCCATTCGCGCAACTTCGCCAGCCGCTCCGGCGGACCGTACGCCATCACCTCGACGGTGCCATCGTCGCGGTTGCGTACCCAGCCGCCCAGGCCGAGCTGGATCGCCAGATCCTCGCAGGCCGCGCGATAGCCGACCCCCTGCACCTTGCCGTGCGCCACCATGTGCCAGGTTTCCATCGCCGTCCCTCCTTGCGAGTCCTTACGCCCTTGCATCCGTAGATCCGTACAAACCTAGACTAGTGCGATGACGGCGCCATGACCACCCCCGCGCGCAGGGGGCGGCCCTTGCGGGGCACGCACGGCCGGCGTTCAGGCGCGCTGCCGGATCGCGCGGCCGATCGCGC
>NZ_AMPR02000392.1:0-1288 GCF_000307735.3 Cupriavidus sp. HPC(L)
GGCGAGCGCGGCGGCGCGCTCGAGCACCGCCAGATGCTCGGGCCGCTCGCGCAGCAGGCGGCGGCGATAGGCGAGCGGGTCCTGCCCCGCCGCGTGCGCGGCCTCGTCGATCAGGCTCTCGATCGCGAAGACGTTCGGCACGTAGCTGACCGCGCGCCACCACCAGATCGGCAGCTTCGGCTCGACCCGCACCCACGCCAGGTCCAGCGTGCCGATGTCGTAGTAGAAGTCGTCGCGCATCGCCTCGGTGCAGCTCGGATCCACCGGCACCTTGGCGAGGAAGCCGGGATCGTCGGGCTCCTTGATCGACGGCGTCACCGCGCGCAGGCTGAAGGCGGCGATGCCGCCGTCGCGGTCGAGCGCGGCGCGCGCCTTGTGGACGCTGGCGGTCTGGTAGAACAGGCCGCGCATATCGTCCTCGCGGCTGTAGATCAGCTTGACCGGCTTGCCGACGCGGCGCGAGATGTAGGTGGCCTCGAGAATCTGATGCATGCCCTCGCGCGCGCCGAAGCTGCCGCCGGCCTCGGTCAGATGGATCTTCACCTTGTCGGCCGGCACGCCGGCGATGGTTTCGGCCGCCTGCGCGCAGCGCGACGGCACCTGGATGCCGCCCCAGTATTCGACGATGCCGTCGTGCACCCACGCCACCACGCTCAGCGGCTCCATCTGCGCGTGGGCCTTGTACGGCATCGTGTAGACGCCCTCGACCACCTTGTCGGCGCGCGCGAACGCCGCCGCGGCATCGCCCTTGACCTTGCTCTTGGCGCCGGGATCGTCGACATGCCGCGCCAGTTCGCGCAGCGCGCCTTCTGCGCTGAAGTCCGCCATGTCGCTGTCGCCCCATCGGACCTTCAGCGCCTGGCGCGCACGCTGCGCGGCCCAGAAATGATCGGCGACGATCGCCACGCCGGGCTGGCAGGCGCCGTTGTCGGGCACGGCCGGGCCCATGCCGGGACGGAAATGCGCGATCGCCGCCGGGATCTCGGTCGCAAACACGTCGCGCACGCCCGGCATCGCCTTGATTTCGGCCGCGTTGAACGACACCACGGGGGCATGGATCACCGGCGGATGCACGACGATCGCGGTCAGCATGCCGGGCAGCTTGATATCGACCGCGTATTGGGCGCGGCCGGTCAGCTTGTCGGCGACGCGGTAGCTGCTGCGCTCCTTGCCGATCAGCACGAAGTCCTCGGGTCGCTTGAGCACGGCCTCCTTGGGCACCGGCTGGCGCGCCGCGCCTTCGGCGAGATCGCCGTAGCCGAGCCGGCGCGAACCCGAAGCGTCGACC
>NZ_AMPR02000391.1:0-1298 GCF_000307735.3 Cupriavidus sp. HPC(L)
CGCGCAGCGTCGCCGCCGCGCAGGACGGATCGCCCGACAGCCATTCCAGTTCGAGTTCGTGGATGGTCTCGCGTGCCGACGTCAGCGTGCTGCCATCCTGGGCCACCGCGGCGATCACGCCGGCGTCCAGCGCCGCTTCGATCTCGGCTTCGGCCTGCGCTTGCCCTGGCGCCTCGTCGGCGGCGATCAGCGGACAGCGCAGCCGCCACGTCCGCCGCACGAAATCGGTGCGGAATACGGGCCGCAACCGGCCCAGCAGCGGCTCGAGCAGCGCGCGGGCCTCGTCGTCGAGCTTCGCCGGCTCCAGCGCTTCGCCGGCGACCTCGGTTTCCCATTCGTTGCGCGTGGCCAGCCCGGCCTGGCTGCGCCCCGCGGTCTTCAGCGTCTGCAGCCAGCACTTGCCGTCGCGGCGCAGCCGCAGCGCGGCGCGCGCCTGCGCCAGCTCATGGGCCGGCGTGTCGAAGTAGACGTTCAGCAGATGCGATTCGCCGACGGCCTGCGCGTTGGCGTCGAGCCAGGCCACCAGCGCGGCCGCGGCGGCGGCATCGGGCACGGCCAGTTTCAGTTCGATTTCCTGAGCCATCGGATCGGTCGGTGTGCGGAGGCGGGCGGCCGGTGGCCGATGTCAGGCGAACAGCCGGGCCAGTTCGGCGCCCGGGTCCTTGGCGCGCATGAACGCTTCGCCGACCAGGAAGGCGTGGACGTTGGCCTCGCGCATCCGCGCCACGTCGTCCGGTCCCAGGATGCCGGACTCGGTGACCACCAGCCGGTCCGCCGGCATCGCCGGCAGCAGGTCCAGCGTGTTCTGCAGCGAGACCTCGAAGGTGCGCAGATTGCGGTTGTTGACGCCGACCAGCGGCGTCTTCAGCCTCAGCGCCGCTTCCAGCTCGGCGCCGTCGTGGACCTCGACCAGCACGTCCATGCCAAGCTCGTGCGCGCAGGCCTCGAGTTCGGCCATCAGGCCGGGATCGAGCGCGGCGACGATCAGCAGGATCGCATCGGCGCCCCAGGTCCGGGCCTCGTAGACCTGGTACAGGTCCACCATGAAGTCCTTGCGCAGCGCCGGCAGCGGGCAGGCGCCGCGGGCCCGGCGCAGGTAGTCGGCGTGGCCCTGGAAGAAGTGTTCGTCGGTCAGCACCGACAGGCAGGCCGCGCCATGGCCGGCGTAGCTCTCGGCGATCGCCTCGGGAACGAAATGCTCGCGCAGCACGCCCTTGGACGGCGACGCCTTCTTGATCTCCGCGATCACGCCGGCCTGGCCGCCATCGATCTTGGTGCGCAGCGCCGCGCCGAATCCG
>NZ_AMPR02000390.1:0-25439 GCF_000307735.3 Cupriavidus sp. HPC(L)
AGATCCAGCGTTGGGCCGGCCAGGGCGGCCAGGCGCTGTTCGACTCGATCCTGGTGTTCGAGAACTACCCGGTCGATGCGGCGCTGCGCCAGCGCGAGCAGAACGGCCTGAAGCTCGGCGAAGTCAGCCATGCCGCAACCACCAACTATCCGCTGACGCTGGTGGTCTCAGCTGGCGCGACGCTGGATATCGGTTGCAGCTATCAATGCGATCTCTTCTCGCAAGCGACCGTCCAGCAATTGCAGCGGCACTATCTGGTTGTGCTGGAGCAGATTGTCTCGGCGCCGCACGCTCGCGTCGGCGAACTGCGGTTTGCCAGCGGAGACGACGGAATGCTGGTGGGCGAGTCGCCGGGCACTGGAGCAGCCGATGTGCAGACCGCCGCAGCCGATGTACTGACCGCCTGGCGGCGCAGTGTCGTGGCGGATCCTTCTGCCATTGCGCTGCGATACGAGGAACAGACGCTGACTCGCGGCGAGACAGATCGGTTGGCCAACGGTATTGCCGCGGCGCTGATCGAACGCGGCGTTGGGCGTGAGACGCGGGTTGGGCTCTGTGTCGAACGCTCGCCGGCATTCGTTACCGGCCTGCTCGGCATCCTGAAGGCCGGGGCTGTCTGTGTACCGCTCGATCCGACACAGCCGGCCGAACGCTTGCGCCAGCTGCTGGACGATGCTGGCGCAAGCGTTGTCGTCGGTTTCGTGCCGGGCTTCGATTGCCTCGATCCGGCTTCGGTGGCACCAGTGGACGCGGCCCCTTCCGTCTCGTTGCTCCCGGATCAGGCCGCTTACCTGATCTACACCTCCGGCTCGACCGGCACCCCGAAGGGCGTGGTCGTCAGCCACGATGCGCTCGCGCATTACGTCTCGGGCGTGCTGCACCGGCTCGAGCTGCCGGCCGATGCCTCAATGGCAATGGTCTCGACCACAGCCGCAGACCTCGGCCATACCGTGCTGTTCGGCGCCCTCTGCAGCGGCCGCACCTTGCATCTGATGTCGCGCGAGCGTGGCTTCGATCCCGATCGGTTTGCGGAGTACATGGCGCAGCACCGCGTTGGCGTGCTGAAGATCGTACCGAGCCATCTGCGCGGTCTGTTGCAGGCCCGCCGACCCGCCGATGTCTTGCCCGAGCAGGCGCTCATCCTCGGCGGTGAGGCCACCTCTGCCGAACTGGCTCGAACGATCCGCGACCTGAAGCCGCACTGCCGGCTGTTCAACCACTATGGCCCGACGGAAACCACCGTCGGCGTGCTGACACATGAAGCGGTGACTTTGCCCGAGCGGCAGCTGCCGACCGGCATGCCGCTGCCCGCCTCCCGCGTCTATGTACTCGACGCCGACCTGAATCCGGTACCAAGCGGCATTGTCGGTGAGCTCTATATCGCGGGGCCGCAGCTGGCCCGCGGCTACCTCGATCGCCCCGGGCTGACCGCCGAGCGTTTCGTGCCTGATCCCTTCGCCACCGGCGCACGGATGTACCGCACCGGCGACCGCGTCAAGCAGGATGCGGACGGCCGGATTGAATACCTCGGCCGCCAGGACGAACAGGTCAAGATCCGCGGCTACCGTGTCGAACTCGGCGAAGTTGCCCATCTGCTGCGGTCTCAGCCGGGGATCAAGGACGCCGCGGTGATCGTCCACGAGGAGAGGCTGGTCGCCTACTGCGTGCTGGACGTCGTCGACACCGCGACGATCAAGGACCGGCTCAAGGCACAGCTGCCCGACCATATGGTGCCGGCTCAGATCATTGTGCTGGACCGGCTGCCGATCACGCCAAACGGCAAGTTGGACCACCGCGCCCTGCCCGCACCGGTCTGGCAGACGCAAGGCTACGTCGCCCCACGCAACGACATCGAGACGCTGCTCGCGCAGGTCTGGGAAGACGTCCTTGGCGTCGAGCGTGTGGGCATCCACGACAACTTCTTCGAGCTCGGTGGACATTCGCTGCTGGTCACGCGTCTCGCCGCTTTGCTCAACGCCAGCCTGCCTGTGCCAGTTCCGCTACGCGTTTACTTCGAGTCGTCGAGCCTCGCCGAGATGGCAGCCCGCATCGGGCAGACGAATGGCAATCAGAACGCCGGCGAGAAGGCCACCGAAGCGGAAGACTGGACCGACATGGACGCGTGGCTCGATACCCTGGAGACAGAAGCATGAGCGTGGACAAACTCCGCCTCGCACAACGGTTCGCCAGCCTGTCACCCGAGGGACAGCAGCGATTCATTGACGAACTGAACGCCCGGGGCATGGATTTCGGGCGCCTGCCGATCGCGGCACGTGGGTGCAGTGAGGCCGCGCTGTCGTATGCGCAGCAGCGGCTATGGTTCCTGTGGCAACTCGAACGAAACAGCGGCCTGTACAACATTCCGCGTGCCGTGCGGCTGCGTGGCACTCTCGATCAGCCTGCCTTGCAGAAGACCTTCGATGCGCTGGTGGAGCGGCACGAGAGCCTGCGCACCACCTTCCATCAAGAGGGCGAACAGGCGGTGCAACGCATCCATCCGCCCGCCTCACTGCCGATCGCCATCAGCGATCTGCGCGACATCGGGTCCGCCGAGCGCGACGCTTCCGTGCAATCGATGGTCGATGCCGAAGCCCAGGCCCCATTCGACCTCGAACAGGGCCCGCTGCTGCGCGTGCGCCTGCTGCGCCTGGCCGACGACGACCACATCCTGCTGGTCACGATGCACCATATCGTCTCCGACGGCTGGTCGATGAACGTAGTGATCGACGAGTTCGCGCGGCTCTATGCCGGCTTCGTCAGCGGCCAGCCCGCGCAATTGGCTCCGCTGCCGATCCAGTACGCCGACTACGCGGCCTGGCAGAAGCAGTGGCTCGAGGCCGGAGAACTGGAGCGGCAACTGCGCTACTGGAAGTCGCATCTGGCAGACGATGGCACCGTCGTGCTGGAGCTGCCGACCGACCGGCCACGCCCGGCGGTGCCGAGCCATCGCGGCGGCGCGGTCTCGTTCTCGCTTGACGCCGACCTTTCCGCCAAGCTAAGGGCGTTGGCGCGTCGAACCGACACCACGCTCTTCACCGTGCTGCTGGCCGCCTTCCAGGTCCTGCTCTATCGCTACACAGGACAGCGCGACCTGCGCGTCGGCGTGCCGGTGGCCAACCGCAACCGCGTCGAGACCGAAGGCGTCGTCGGCTTCTTCGTCAACACGCAGGTCCTGCGCACCGAGATCGACGGCAGCATGGCGTTTGACGCCGTGCTTGCCCGTGCCCGAGAGTCTGTACTGCAAGCGCAGTCGCATCAGGAGCTGCCGTTCGAGCAACTGGTCGAGGCGCTGCAGCCCGAGCGCAACCTGTCGCACAACCCGTTGTTCCAGGTCATGCTGAACCACCAGCGGCGCGATCTGCGTGTGCTGGATCGCCTGCCCGGCCTCGTGCTGGAAAAGGTCGAGCGGACCGCCAACGCGGCCAAGGTCGATCTCGCACTCGATACGCAGGAGGACGAACAGGGCATCCTCAACGGCGTCTTCGGCTATGCCGCGGATCTGTTCGACCACGATACGGTCGATCGTTTGCAGCGGCACTATGTCGGCGTGCTGCATTCGGTGGCGGACGAACCAGCCATCTCGATCGCCGCGATCCCGCTGCTGCTTGCGGACGAGCAGCAGCAGTTGATCGGTTGGAATATTGCGGATCGCCGCTTTTCGGCCGCCGATCCGGTTCACGCCGCCATCGCGCGCCAAGCGGCCCAGCGTCCCGAGGCCATTGCGATTCGCTGCGGGCAGCGCGTCGTCAGCTACGGTGAACTCAATGCTGCCGCCACCCGTCTGGCCTACGCCTTGCATGGAACGGGCGTCCGCCCGGAGACCGTCGTCGGCGTGGTGCTTGACCGCAGTCCCGACCTGATCGTGCGGCTGCTCGCCACGCTGAAGGCCGGCGCCGCCTACCTGCCCTTGGACCCGGAGCTGCCGCCTGCGCGTATCGAACAGTTGCTGCGGGACGCTGGCGTCAAGCTCGTGCTGACCTCTCGCGCGCTGACCGGCCGCATCGACACTACCCTGCCGCTCATCGTCATGGATGACGTTGGCGAGCCGGAAGTGGTGCAGTTGCCCGCAGTCGATTCCCGCCAACTGGCCTACCTGATCTACACCTCCGGCTCCACCGGCACCCCCAAGGGCGTGGCCGTCGAACACGGCCCCCTGGCGATGCACTGCCACGCCACCGTCGAGCAGTACGGCATGGGGCCGGACGATCGGGAGCTGCACTTCCTGTCGTTCAACTTCGACGGCGCCCACGAACGCTGGCTGGTGCCGCTGATCGCCGGCGCCCAACTGGTGCTACGTGACGATACCCTGTGGAGCGCCGAGCAGACGCTCGAAGTGATAGCACGCGACGGCGTGACCAATGCCGGCTTCCCGCCTGCCTACTTGCAACGGCTCGCGGAGGCGGCCACCGAGCCGGTGCCGTTGCGTCTGCTGTCCTTCGGCGGCGAAGCGATGTCGCGCGAGGCCTTCGCCCGCATCAAGCAGAAGTTCCGGGCCGGTACGCTGATCAATGGTTATGGGCCGACCGAGGCCGTGGTCACCCCGTTGGCCTGGGTCGGACAGCACGACACCGACTGCTCCAGCGCCTACGTGCCGATCGGCAAGCCGGTGGGCGACCGCACCGCCCACGTGCTCGACGCCGACCTGAACCCGGTGCCGGTTGGCGTGGCCGGTGAGCTGTATATCGGCGGGCTTGGCCTGGCGCGGGGCTATGTCGGCCGGCCGGGGCTGACCGCCGAACGATTCGTGCCGGATCCGTTCGCCTCTGGCGCACGGATGTACCGCACCGGCGATCTGGTCCGGCGTTGCCGCGACGGCAGCATCGAATACGTCGGCCGCATTGACCATCAGGTCAAGATCCGCGGCTATCGTATCGAACTGGGCGAGATCGAGGCGCGGCTGCGTGCGCATGCAAGCGTGCGGGAAGCGGTGGTCGTCGCCCACGATGGACCAAGCGGCAAGCAGTTGATTGGCTACGTCGTGCCGGCGCCCGGCGAGGCGGAAGTTGCAGCGGCGCTGAAGGCGTATCTGGAGAACGTCCTGCCGCCCTATATGGTGCCGGCGCAGATCCTTCCTCTGACCCGGCTTCCGGTCACCTCGAACGGCAAGCTCGATCACCGCGCGCTCCCCGAGCCGGTGTGGGAAGTCCAGGGCTACGTCGCCGCGAGCAACGAGGTCGAGGCCCGGCTGGCCCAGGTCTGGCAGGAGGCGTTAGGCGTCGAGCGTGTCGGCGTCACCGACAACTTCTTCGAGCTCGGCGGAGACTCGATCCTGTCGATCCAGGCGGTCAGCAAGGCGCGCCACGTGGGCCTGCGCTTCACGCCCAAGGACTTGTTCCTGCATCAGACCGTGCAGGCACTGGCCCGCGCCGCGACGCGTGAAGATGCCGAACGGCCCGCCGAAGACAAACCCACCGGTGAAGTACCGCTGCTGCCGATTCAGCGATGGTTCTTCGACACGCAGATACCCAATCGCCATCATTGGAACCAGTCGGTATTGCTCAGACCCGCTGCGCCGATCGAGCAGGCAGCGCTGCGCAAGGCGCTCCGGGCCCTCGTCTCGCATCACGATGCATTGCGCCTGCGCTATCGGCAGTCCGATGGGCAATGGCAACAGCATTACGCCGAAGTCGACGATCACGAACTGTTGTGGCACGAAGAGGTGGCAAACACCGACGCCATCGCGGACCGTTGCGGCGAGGCCCAACGAAGCCTGAACCTTGAACAAGGACCGCTTCTGCGGGCACTGCATGTTCGACTGCCCGATGGCAGCGAGCGGCTGCTGCTGGCGGTCCACCATCTGGTCGTCGATGGCGTGTCATGGCGGATCCTGATGGAGGACCTGCAACAAGCGTATCGCCTCGCACGGCAAGGACAATCGATCGCGCTTCCGCCGAAGACGGCGTCGTACAAGACGTGGGCCGAGACCCTGGCGGAACAGGCCCACGGCGACGCGATGCGGCGGCAGGCGGACTACTGGTTGTCGCAACCGGACGTGCCCGCGTTGACAACCGATCACGACACGCCGGCGCTGGCTGTCGATGGGCGGCAGCACACGATCCGCCTGGACGCGGCGCGCACCACGCAACTGCTGCAACAGGCCCACCGCGCCTATCGCACCCGCATCAACGACCTGCTGCTGACCGCGGTCGCGCGTGCAGTCGGCACATGGACGCAACGGCCGCGCGTCGCGGTCCAGCTGGAAGGGCATGGACGGGAAACGTTCGACGAATCGTTCCACCAATCGGTCGACATCAGCCGCACGGTGGGCTGGTTCACCACGGTGTTCCCCGTGGTGCTACCCGTCGCCCCTGGCATCGGCGACACCATCAAGCAGGTCAAGGAAACCTTGCGTGCGATCCCCGGCAACGGCATCGGCTATGGGCTCCTTCGCCATCTTGGCCCCGCGGAAGTCCGCTCCGAGCTGGCGCGTCGCGCAGAGCCGCGCATCACCTTCAACTACCTGGGCCAGTTCGACCAGGCCGCCGGAGAGGGTGCCGACTTTGCGCTGGCCGACGAACCGAGCGGCGCGAGCCGTGATGCGCACGCCCCGCTCGGCAACGCGCTGACCATCAATGGCCAGGTATTCGGCGCCGAGCTGGTGCTGAAACTGGGCTACAGCTGCAAGCAGTTCGACCCCGCCACGATCGAGCGGCTGGGCGATGCGCTCCGCCGCGAACTGGAAGCCGTGATCGAGCACTGCCTCTGTCTCGACAACCACGGCATGACGCCATCCGACCTGGTCAACGTCCAGATCGACCAGGCAGCGCTCGACGCGCTGCTCGATAACTTGCTCTAAGCCGCCTTCCGACTTTTGAATCCAACCATGACGATTGCCACCGAACGACGCAAACAGGACATCGAGAGCATTGCGGCATTGACCGCCTTGCAGCAGGGCGTCCTGTTCCACGCACTGGAACGCGGCGACGGCGACCCCTATCACTATCAGCGCGTGTTCGACATTCGCGGCGAACTGGCAATCGACGACTTCATCCGCGCCTGGCAATGGACGGCCGACCGGCATCAGGCGCTGCGCAGCGACTTTATCTGGGGCCAGAGCGATGTGCCGCTGCAGATCGCGTACAAACGGCGGCCCGTTCAACTCGAGCAGGTCGATTGGCGCAACTTGCCGGCGGACGAGCAGCGCCGGCAGCTCGAAGCCCGACTGAAGGCACAGCGGCTGGAGGGCTTCCCTTTTCGCAGGGCCGCCGATCTTCGGCTCAGTCTGTTCCACGTGGAGGCCCGGCGCTGGTGGCTGGCGTGGTCCTTCCACCATGTCGCGATGGATGGCTGGAGCGTCGGCATGGTGCTCAGCGACGTGTTGCAGTCCTATCTGACGTTGCGCCGCGGCCAGCCGCTGCACGCCACGGCGCCGCGTCCGTTCAGCGCCTATCTGCAATGGCTGGGCCAGCGCGACAAGGCGGCGTCCGCGAGCTATTGGCAGCAGGCACTGGCCGACGTCGAGATGCCGACGCCGCTGCCGGCGAGCGTGCCTGAGACCGGCCGCTCCGGCTATGCGGAACAGAAGCTGTCGCTATCGCCGGCTCTCAGCGACACCGCGCGCACGCTGGCGCGACGGGCGGGCATCACCGTCAATACGCTGGTGCAAGCCTTGTGGGCCTGGGTGCTGGCCCGGCACAGCGGCAGCGACGACGTGGTGTTCGGGACCACGGTGTCCGGGCGATCCGGGGACTTTCCAGGCATCGAGACGATGGTCGGCCTGTTCATCAACACGATTCCGCTGCGCGTCCGTCTACCCAGCGATCTGCCGGTGGGGCAATGGTGGCGCACCATTCAGCAGCAGGCGATAGAGAATCAGCAGCACGAGCATATGCCGCTGCCGGACATCCAGCGGCTGGCGCGCCCGGGCGAAGGCGGCGCGTTGTTCGACAGCATCCTGGTGTTCGAGAACTATCCCGTCGACGCGGCGCTGAAGCAAAGGCAGGGCGATATCGACATCCGCCTGCTGGGCGCTGGCGCCAAGGGAGATGGCGGCGACTTTGTCATCAGCGGCCGCAACAACTATCCGCTGAGCCTGATCGCCGCGATGGACGAGTCCCTGCACCTGACGCTCGCTTATCAGCGCGACCGCTTCGCCGACTGCGACATCACCGCAATGCTGGACCGGATGGAACAGGCGCTCCGGCGGATGCTGTCCGATCCCGACCAATGCCTTGGGCAGATTGGACTCCCCGGCGACGGGGGCGTGCTGGTCGCTGAATCGGTCGAGGGAACGCCGCCGGATGTGCTGGCTTGCTGGCGGCGGAGCGTTGAAGGGAATCCTTCGGCCATAGCGTTGCGATATGAGGATCAGGTGCTGTCGCGCGGGGAGACCGATCGATTGGCCAATGGCATTGCGGGAGCGCTGGTCGAACGCGGCGTTGGGCGCGAGATGCGGGTTGGGCTCTGTGTCGAGCGTTCACCGGCGTTCGTGACAGGACTGCTTGGCATCCTGAAGACCGGAGCGGTCTGTGTGCCGCTCGATCCAGCACAGCCTGCCGAGCGCTTGCGGCAGCTGCTCCACGATGCCGGGGCACCGATTGTCGTTGGCTCCGTGCCCGGGCTCGATTGCATCGATCCGGCTTCGGTGGCACCAGCTGACGACGCCCCTGCCATCTCTCTGCTTCCGGGCCAGGCCGCTTACCTGATCTACACCTCCGGCTCGACCGGTACCCCCAAGGGCGTGGTTGTCAGCCACGATGCGCTAGCCCACTATGTCTCCGGCGTGCTGCACCGCCTGCAACTGCCGGCCGATGCCTCGATGGCGATGGTCTCGACCACGGCCGCCGACTTGGGCCATACCGTGCTGTTCGGCGCCCTCTGCAACGGCCGCACCTTGCATTTGATCTCGCGCGAGCGCGGCTTCGATCCCGATCGGTTTGCCGAGTACATGGCGCAGCACCGTGTCGGCGTGCTCAAGATCGTGCCGAGTCATCTGCGCGGGTTGCTGCAGGCTCGGCAGCCTGCCGATGTTCTGCCCGAGCAGGCACTGATTCTTGGTGGCGAAGCGACGTCCGCCAAATTGGCCCACACGGTCCGCGACCTGAAACCTCACTGCCGGCTGTTCAACCACTATGGCCCGACGGAAACCACCGTCGGCGTGCTGACACATGAAGCGGTGACTTTGCCCGAACGGCAGCTGCCCACCGGCATGCCGCTGCCCGGCTCCCGCGTCTATGTGCTCGACGCCGACCTGAACCCGGTACCAAGCGGCATTGTCGGTGAGCTCTATATCGCGGGGCCGCAGCTGGCCCGCGGCTACCTTGGACGGCCCGGGCTCACCGCCGAACGCTTCGTGCCCGATCCCTTCACCTCCGGCGCACGGATGTACCGCACCGGCGATCGCGTCAAGCAGGATGCGGACGGCCGGATTGAATACCTGGGCCGTCAGGACGAACAGGTCAAGATCCGCGGCTACCGCGTCGAACTCGGCGAAGTCGCCCATCTGCTGCGGTCACAGCCGGAAGTCAAGGATGCCGCGGTGATCGTCCATGAGGACAAGCTGGTGGCCTACTGCGTGCTGGACGCCGTCGACACCGCGACGATCAAGGACCGGCTCAAGGCACAGCTGCCCGACCATATGGTGCCGGCTCAGATCATTGTGCTGGACCGGCTGCCGATCACGCCAAACGGCAAGTTGGACCACCGCGCCCTGCCCGCACCGGTCTGGCAGACGCAAGGCTACGTCGCCCCACGCAACGACATCGAGACGCTGCTCGCGCAGGTCTGGCAAGACGTCCTCGGTGTCGAACGCGTCGGTGCCACTGACAATTTCTTCGAGCTTGGGGGCGATTCGATCCTGTCGTTGAAGGTGATCGCCCGGCTGAAGAAGGCCGGCCACAAGCTGTTGCCCAAGCAGGTCTTTTCCAATCCGGTACTGAGCGACCTTGCGCAGGCGATAGCGGCAAACCAGGATGGCGCATTGCCGTCCACGGCGACGATCAATCCCGGCCCGGCACGGGCCAATCGAAACGGTCCAATCCCGTTGTCGTGGGCCCAGCAACGGCTATGGTTCCTGTGGCAATGGAACCGCAACAGCGCCGCGTACAACATTCCCCGGGCGGTGCGGTTGCGCGGCAATCTTGACCAGGCAGCGATGCAGCGGACCTTCGATGCGCTGGTGGAGCGGCACGAGAGCCTGCGCACTACCTTCCATCAGGAGGGCGAGCAGGCGGTGCAGCGCATCCATCCGCCCGCCTCACTGCCGATCGCCATCAGCGATCTGCGCGACGTCGATCCGGCGCGCCGTGACACCACGATCCAGTCGCAGGTCGACGCCGAGGCCCAGGCCCCATTCGACCTCGAACAGGGACCGCTGCTGCGCGTGCGCCTGCTGCGCCTGGCCGACGACGACCATATCCTGCTGGTCACGATGCACCATATCGTCTCCGACGGCTGGTCGATGAACGTAGTGGTCGACGAGTTCGCCCGGCTCTATGCGGGCTTCGTCAGCGGTCAGTCGGCGCAATTGGCTCCGCTGCCGATCCAGTACGCGGACTACGCGGCCTGGCAGAAGCAGTGGCTCGAGGCCGGCGAACTGGAGCGGCAGCTGCGCTACTGGAAGTCGCATCTGGCAGACGATGGCACGGTCGTGCTGGAACTGCCGACGGACCGGCCACGCCCGGCGGTGCCGAGCCATCGCGGCGGCGCGGTTCCGTTCTCGCTCGATGCGGACCTCACAGCCAAGCTCAGGGCCTTGGCGCGTCGTGCCGACACCGCCCTCTTTACCGTGCTGCTGGCCGCCTTCCAGGTCCTGCTCTACCGCTACACAGGACAGCGCGACCTGCGCGTCGGCGTGCCGGTGGCCAACCGCAACCGCGTCGAAACGGAGGGCGTGGTCGGCTTCTTCGTCAACACGCAGGTCCTGCGTATCGAAATCGACGGCAGCATGGCGTTCGAATGCGTGCTGGCCCGTGCCCGGGAGTCGGTGCTGCAGGCTCAGGCCCATCAGGAGCTGCCGTTCGAGCAACTGGTCGAGGCGCTGCAACCGGAGCGGGACCCGTCGCGTAACCCGCTGTTCCAGGTCATGCTGAACCATCAGCGGCGCGACCGTAGCATTGCGCAACGTCTGCCGGGACTGCAATTGGAACCGGTGGAGCGATCCGTCCGATTGACCAAGGTGGACTTGTCCCTGGACACCCAGGAGGACCAGACCGGCGCGGTGTTTGGGGCCATGGGATATGCCTGCGATCTATTCGACCACCATACCGTCGAACGGATGCTGCGGCACTACCTCGGTATTCTGGATCAGATGGCGACAGTGTCTGACCTTCGTGTCAGTGAGTTGATGCTGAGCAGCGGGGACGACGGAAGGCTCGTCGGAGACGCCATGAGCTCCGCGCCGGCGGACGTGCTTTCGGCATGGCGATGCAACGTGGAGCGGGACCCCTTATCCATTGCATTGCAGTATGAGGATCGCACGCTGACGCGCGGTGAGACCGATCGGTTGGCCAACGGTATTGCCGCGGCGTTGATCGCGCGCGGCGTTGGGCGCGAGGCGCGGGTTGGACTCTGCGTCGAACGTTCCCCCGCGTTCGTGACAGGACTGCTCGGCATCCTGAAGGCCGGAGCCGTCTGTGTGCCGCTCGATCCGGCACAGCCTGCCGAACGCTTGAGGCAGTTGCTCCACGATGCCGGGGCACCGGTTGTCGTCGGCTCCGTGCCCGGCGTCGATTGCATCGATCCGGCTTCGGTAGCACCTGCTGACGACGCCCCTGCCATCTCTCTGCTTCCAGGTCAGGCTGCCTACTTGATCTATACCTCCGGCTCGACCGGCACCCCGAAGGGGGTGGTCGTCAGCCACGACGCGCTAGCCCACTACGTCTCCGGCGTACTGCACCGGCTGCAACTGCCGGCCGACGCCTCGATGGCGATGGTCTCGACCACCGCCGCCGACCTCGGCCATACCGTGCTGTTCGGCGCCCTTTGCAGTGGCCGGACCCTGCACCTAATCTCGCGCGAACGCGGCTTCGATCCCGATCGGTTTGCCGAGTACATGGCGCAGAACCGTGTCGGCGTGCTCAAGATCGTGCCGAGTCATCTGCGCGGGTTGTTGCAGGCTCGGCAGCCTGCCGATGTTCTGCCTGAGCAGGCACTGATTCTTGGTGGCGAAGCGACGTCCGCCGATTTGGCCCGCACGGTCCGCGACCTGAAACCTCACTGCCGGCTGTTCAACCACTACGGTCCGACGGAGACGACCGTTGGCGTGCTGACGCATGAAGCAGTAAGCCTGCCGGAGCGGCAGTTGCCGACCGGCATCCCGCTGCCTGCCTCCCGCGTCTATGTGCTCGACGCCGACCTGAACCCGGTACCAAGCGGCATTGTCGGTGAGCTCTATATCGCCGGACCGCAGCTGGCCCGCGGCTACCTTGGACGGCCCGGGCTCACTGCCGAACGCTTCTTGCCCGATCCCTTCACCACCGGCGCACGGATGTACCGCACCGGCGATCGCGTCAAGCAGGATGCGGAGGGCCGAATCGAATACCTCGGCCGCCAGGACGAACAGGTCAAGATCCGCGGCTACCGCGTCGAACTTGGCGAGATTGCGCATCTGCTGCGGTCCCAGCCAGGCGTCAAGGATGCCGCGGTGATCGTCCATGAGGACAGGCTGGTGGCCTACTGCGTGTTGGACGGCACGGATGCCGCCGTGCTAAGGACCCAACTGAAGGCCCAGCTGCCCGACCATATGGTCCCGGCTCAAATCACCGCGCTCGAGCGGATCCCGGTCACGCCCAACGGCAAGCTCGACCGCGGCGCCCTGCCCGCCCCGGTATGGGAGACGCAAGCCTATATCGCCCCGCGCAACGAGACCGAGGCGCTGCTTGCGCAAATCTGGCAGGACGTACTCGGTGCCGAGCAGGTCGGCATCCACGACAACTTCTTCGAGCTTGGGGGACATTCGCTGCTCTGCCTGCAAGTCCTGAGCCGGCTGCGCGCCGCGACCGGCGCGGGTCTGGCGATCGAGTTGCGCCATCTGATGGAACACCAGACGATCGCGTCGCTATGCCAGGTGCTCGGCCGCGCCGACGCTGCGCAGCATCGGCCCGCGCCCTTGAATCGGCCTTCCGGCGATGCAACGCCGCTATTCTGCCTGCACGCGTCGTTTGGCAATGTGTTCGACTACACGCCGCTGGCCCGATCGCTGGAGGGCGCCTGCACGGTCCATGGGCTGGCCTGTCCGCCGCTGGACACGTTCGACTCCCTCGAACATCTTGCGCATCTGCACGTGATGGCGATTCGCGCCGTGCAACCCACGGGTCCCTATCGGCTGCTGGGATGGTCGCTCGGCGGCGCACTGGCCGCCCGAATGGCGGCGATCCTCGAAGACGCCGGCGAAACGGTGGCGTTCCTTGGGCTGGTGGACACCCTGGTGCCGCGCCAGGGGACGGCTGCTGTCCGCCAGCGTGGTTCCATCGAGGAGCTCCACCAGTATCTGCTGCAGCTGTTTCCGCAGTTGGCGGACAGCGGCTTTGCAGAGGAATTGGCCAAGGCGCGGGCGGAGCCGCAAGGCGCCGCGCTGGTCGAGCATCTGGTCCGGCGGGCCTTCACGCTGGCCGGCGGCACCGGGCACGCGGACCCGGACGAGCTGTCACGGATGTTCGCCACCGCCGAGCGGCTGCGCGAGCTCAGTCACGACATGTCGCTGCAGCCGCTGCGCGTGGCACCGACCTGCTGGTGGGCGGGCGACCGGGCCGAGGAGGATATCGAACGGCTGGCCACCATGCTGGAACGGCAGCCAGCCTATGCCCAGCGGGTCGCGGCGACCCACCTGGGAATCGTGCGGGCGCCGGCCTTTATTGACGGGCTGCGCGATCGGCTGGAGGCCGTGCCGGCGAACGGTTGACGCCGCGCTCGGTGGACGAGGGGGCCGGGATCAGCGCGTACCAGAGCCCGGCCGCCGTCATCGCACCCAGCGCCAGCCACGAGACCCAGTCCCAAACCCCGTCCGCGAACAGCGCGGCGGCCAGGCCGACGCAGCCGGCGATGGCCAGCACGATCGGCATGCCGTAGATCCACAGAAACGTCCCGGGCGTTTTCATCGGCTGGCTCCGCTTTGGGTCACGGCGGCGACCGCGGGCGCGGCGCGCTCCGCGGTACGCTGCTCGTCTTCGAGCTTGCGCAGGCGCGCATTGGTCGTGCGCGTGCGGCCGATCCACAGATAGATACCGCTGCCGAGCAACACGATCGTGATGAGGTCCAGCACGGCCCACAGGATCTTCAGCGGCATCGCGCCGTAGTCGCCGAAATGCAGCGGGCCGGAAATCCGCAGCGCGGCGACGTACCAGGGCATCTCGCGCTTTGCCGCGAAGGCACCGGTCTGCGCGTCGACCAGCACCGGCTTGATCAGGCGCGAGGTGATATGCGCGTCGCCGCGCATGAAGACCGCGTAGTGATGGTTGCCGGCGAGCGGCGTGCCGGGGAAGGCGACGAAAGCCGTGGTCATGTCCGGCTCCTCGGCCTTGGCCAACGCGATCGCCGCATCGAGCGAGGCCAGCTTCTCGGGCGGCGCGGCAGCAGCGGGCGACGCGCCGTCCTTGGCCGCAAAGGGCGCGACCATGGCCTTCAACTCGGTGGCCTGCCAGAAGCTGTATGTCGGCTTGGCCAGCGTCAGCAGCACGCCGGTCAGCCCGACCACGAAGGCCCACGACAGTGTGGCCATGCCCAGCACGTTATGCAGGTCCAGCCATTTGAGCCGTGTCGAGCGTTCACGGCGCACGGTGCCGAACGGCAGCTTCTTCATCAGGGGGCCATAGACGACGATGCCCGAGACGATCGAGATGACGAACAGCAGTCCCATGAAGCCAAGGAACAGCGTGCCGGCCAGACCCGCGAACAGGTCCGTATGCAGCTTGACCATGACGAGCATGAAGCCGGACCGCAGCGGCGTATCGCGCAGCAGGTCGCCGGTACGCGCGTCGTAGGTCAGCAGCGCTCCGCCCTGGCGCGGCGCCTCGCGCGAGGACAGCGAGACGAACCAGACCGGCTCCTCGTCGTCCGCGGTGACGAAGCGGACGGCCGTGCCGGGGCGCCGTTCCAGCGCGTCGGCGACGATGCGGTCGACCGGCACCCGGCCCGCGTCGGCCGGCAGCTCCGGCGCCTCGACACCATTGCCCAGCCAGTGGTCGATCTCATGCCCGAAGATCAGCGGCAGGCCGGTCAGGCACAGCAGCAGCAGGAAGACGGTGCAGATCAGGCTGGTCCATTTGTGGATCAGGTACCAGATGCGGAACGTTCGGATATGCATGGTGGCTGGCGCGGGCGGCGGCCTTTTCCTATTGCGAATGATTCGCATTCTATATGGGTCTGATGCGGGGAGATAGTCCGGTCACCCGGTCGTCCCGCGCATGCGGGGACCCAGCGACTTCAGCGCGCCAGCAAAGACGCTGGGCCCCGCCTTCGCGGGGCGACAATCTCGCGCCTGCGTAAATTTCCCGCCTCCCCCACCGTCTCTCCAACACCGGCCGAACGCCTTTTCCGGCCACCACCATGGAGAACATCATGACGATCGAACAGACGGGCAGCGAGACGGGCAGCGCGGCCGCCCCGTTCCAGGGATTTCGCTCCTTCGAGGCGCGCGGCGACGCGCTGGAATCGTCGTGGCAAGCCGGGCGGCTCGAGGTGCGGGACGCCCGCCGCAACGAACCGCTCGCGGCCTTTGCCGTTGCCCACGGCCCTCGCCCGGTGCTGCGACTCGCGGAGTCGTTTGCCGAGACGGAAGCGTCCGCCGATGCCGCGATCGCCGCGCTCGAAGCGATCACGACGCAGTGGAGCGCCACCGTCGTCGACGTCGATATCGAACACCAGCCGACGCGGGCGTTGCTGCATCGGCGCGGTGTGGTCCGTCCGCACGGCGATGGCGACCGTTGCGAGGCGGCGATGCTGTGGCAATACGCCCCGCTGTGGCTGGGCGGCGGCCTCGAGACGCCCTATCCGCTGCGCTATGCGATGACCGGCGAGAAACGCCATCCGGTGCGTCCGCCGAAGCCGGCGGGCACGGTCTATGCCCGCTATATCCCGTGGCTGCGGCGCACGTTCACGCTGCACGCCGCCACCGTCGAGCACGACCTTGCCAGCCTGCACCGCTGGATGAACGATCCCGATGTCGCTCACTTCTGGCAGGAGGAAGGCGACGCGGAAAAGCACCGGCGCTATCTGCAAGGGCTGATCGACGATCCGCACATGCTGCCGCTGATCGCATCGATCGATGGCACGCCGTTCGGTTACTTCGAAGTCTATTGGGCCAAGGAGAACCGCATCGCGCCGTTCTACGACGCCAACGACTACGACCGCGGCTGGCATGTGCTGATCGGCGAGCCGGCATTTCGGGGCAAGCCCTTCCTGACCGCATGGTTCCCCGCCATCCAGCACTTCCAGTTCCTCGACGATCCGCGCACGCAGCGCATCGTCGGCGAACCTCGCTCCGACCATCACCGCCAGATCGCCAATCTTGACCGGGCCGGCTTCTCGAAGGTCAAGCTGTTCGACTTCCCGCACAAGCAGGCCATGCTGGTGATGCTGCTGCGCGAGCGCTTCTTTGGCGAGCATCTGTACCTGCCCGCGGACCGGGACGGGTTATACACGGCGTCCTGATGTGTCACTCCCGCGAACACGGTAGAAGATTGTCGCGCCCGCGGAGGCGGGGGCCAGCGTCTTGTGAGAGCGCTGAAGTCACTGGGTCCCCGCGTGCGCGGGGACGACGACATAGTCAGCGATATGCCTACGCCGTGCCGACCAGCGGCCGGGACTCGATCGTCTCCGGCGCCAGCGGCACCGCCTCACGGCCCGCTTGCGTCTCGTTCGCCAGCACCGCCTCGGCGATCTCGTGCGAGCGCACCGCCAGCACCGACAGCAGCGTATCGCTGAGGCCGTGGCTGTCCTCGCAGCATCCCTGCAGGAAGATCTGCGGCAGGCAGCGCGTCGAGGTCTGCAGCCGATAGTGCCGGTCGACGCGGAAGCCTTCGCCGATCAGCGAGGCCAGCGGCGCCAGCATGCGCTCATGGGCCTGGCGCCGATAACCGGTGGCCAGCACCACCAGATCGAACTGCTGGCGCTGCACGGCGCCATTCGCGCGGTCGCGCAGCACGCAGGCGATGCCGTCGGGTTGGGACGCGGCCGCCTCGATGTCCTTGCCGGGAAGCAACTGGTGCTGCGGATTGCCGACCACCTTTTGCTGATAGAGCAGCTGATAGATACGCTCGATCAGGTCGAGGTCGACCACCGAGTAATTGGTATTGCGGTATTCCTGCAGCATCTGCTGGCGGCGATCGCCCGGCTGCCGATAGATGAAGTCGGTGAAGCCCGGGCTGAAGATCTCGTTGACGAACGGGCTGTCGTCCGACGGCTTCAGCGCACCGCCGCGCATCACCATCGCGACCTCCGCGGCCGGGAAGCGCTTGACCAGGTCCATGAAGACCTCGGCCGCGCTCTGCCCACCGCCGACCACCGCAATCCGCCGCGGCGCGTTGTCGCCGCGATATTGGGCGATCCGGTCCAGATAGCCCGACGAATGCACCACGCGCGCATCGCGCCAGCCACGGAAGGCCGCGGGCACCTGCGGCTCGCCGCCCACGCCCATCACCAGATTGCGCGTCAGCCGTTCGTGAATGCGCCCGTCCGCTCCACGCGAACGGACACGCAGGCGTTGCACCACGCCGTCGGCCGGCTCCGGCACCACGTCGATCACTTCCTCGCCATAGTGGCAACGCTCGCCGAAGTGCGACGCGACCCAAGCCAGGTAATCGTTGAACTCGATCCGGCTTGGGAAGAAGGTCTTCAGGTTGATGAACGATTCGAGCCGGCCGCGGCTGTGCAGATAGTTGATGAAGGTATAAGGGCTGCGCGGATTGCGCAGGGTGGCCAGATCCTTCAGGAAGGAGATCTGCATATCGGTGTCGTCCAGCAGCATGCCGCCGTGCCAGACGAAATCGGGCTTGCGTTCGATAAAGGCATAGCGCGGTGGGCGCACGGCCCGGGCAGCGGCCGCGGCACCTGCGCGCTCTTCCATCGCAATGGCCAACGCCAGATTCGATGGCCCGAAGCCAATGCCGAGTAGATCGTATTCCAAAGCACTGCTTGTCATCTGATGCCCCTTGCGGTGGGAGTTCGGCGACCGACGCAGCGGCCGACCCCGCGTCTCGTGCGGGGATATCCGATGTGACGATCCGGGGCCGGCGATATTTAGATTTTCAGACTCGATCTGGCTATCCCGAACGCAAGCCGGCCAGCCCGACTAAATTCGCCCCGTCGCGGTCCGTCTTGTTGTCACAGGCGCTCGCATCTGCGTCGCCACCGCCACGCATCCAGTCAGACGAGGGACACACCATGAGCTTTGACAGCGACACGCTGCTCTTCCAGGTCGTCATCAATCCGGAAGAGCAGTATTCGATCTGGCCCGATTACCGTCCGATCCCGGCCGGCTGGCGAGCCGTCGGCTTCAGCGGCCAGCGGCAGCAATGCCTGGAGTACATCGAGACCCACTGGACCGATATGCGGCCGGCGAGCCTGCGCGCCGCGATGGAAGCGCAAGGCGAGTCCACGGCGCGATGACTACGCAGGGGCCGGTCACGCTGTGGTGCCTGCCCAATGCGGGCGCGGGCGCCGCGGCCTATGCCGGATGGCATCGCGCGGCGCCGGCCGGGCTGACGATCCGGCCGATCGAACTGCCCGGCCGTGGCACCAGGATCGGCCAGCCCCTGTGCGAGTCGTTCGATGCGCTGTGCGACCAGCTCGAACATGAATTGCGCCAGCAACGGCTGTTGGCACAGTCGGCACGCAGCCGCCACGCGTTGTTCGGCCACAGCATGGGCGGGCTGCTCGCCTACGAGCTGGCACACCGCTGGCAGGCCGGAGGCGAGCCCGCTTGCGCGCTGCTGGTCTCGGGTTGTCCGGCCCCGCGCCTGCGCGAGCCAGGCCGTTTCGCCGGACCGCTCGACGATGCCGCCCTGATGGATCATCTGCGCGAGCTCGATGGCACGCCGCCGGAGCTGCTCGAACACGAGGAAATGATGGCGCTGACATTGCCGGTGCTGCGCGCGGACTTTCGTGTCTGCGCGAGCTATCGGCATCGCGAGCGGCCGTTGCTGCGCTGTTCGCTGCATGCATTCGGCGGACGTGGTGATCGCAGCGTCGGCGGTGCGATCGCCGGCTGGGGGCATGAAACGGCGGGTGCCTTCACGCTGGACTGGTACGACGGCGGCCACTTCTTCCTGCGCGAGCACACCGGCTCGATGCTGGCGCGAATCGGCATGCAGCTCGGCGTATCGGCCCCGGCTGCCCCGGTGAGCAATCCCGCGGAGGCCAGCGCATGCTAGCGCCGACGCTCGTGCCCGTGCCGGTTCCTGTCCCCCTTCCCTCGCCGCTCGCGCGCTACGACATCCGTGTCTGGCGACTGGACATCGACATCCGGGCCGAGCCTGTGCCCAGCGACCTGGCAGTCCTGTCGCCGCCGGAAACGGCACGGCTGCGCGCCTATCGCCGCGTCGCCGATCGGGCCCGCTTTGCCGCGGTACGCGGCGCGCTGCGGCGCTTGCTCGGCGCGTTTCTCGACCTTGCGCCGTGGGAACTGCCGCTGCAGGCCGGCCCCCAGGGCAAACCGATATTGCCGCCGGCGATCCACGACGCGCCGAGATTCAACGTCTCGCACAGCGGCCGGATCGGATTGATCGCCATCGCAACCGATCCGGCGATCGCGGCGGTCGGTGTCGACGTCGAGCAGTGCCGCCCGGTGGAGCCGCTTGCGCTGGCCGCATCGGCGTTCTCGCCGGACGAGCAGACCATGCTGCGCGAATGCCATCCCGCGCTGCGGCTCGATCGCTTCTATGCACTGTGGACCGCGCGCGAAGCCTTGACCAAGGCGACGGGCACCGGCATCGCCGATGCGCGCTGGCAGCAGGTTGCGCTGCAAGGATCCGGGGATGGATGTTGGCGCCCCCGTGGGCCGAGCGAAAAGCTGCCGACGTCGCTCGGGTCGTGGCACCCGGCAGAGGCCAGCCTCGTTGTCTCGCTGCCGTGCCCAGTGAGCTGTGCTGACCTGCCATATCGCGCCGCCGTGGCGCTACTTGCTCGACCGCTCTCTGCTCCCCTCTCCCGCCACGCGGTAGAGGGGTTGGGAGAGAGGGAAGAGCCCTGGCATATCGACGACCTTAGCTCTGGCGAACGCCCTTCCCTCTCCCCCGCCCCTCTCCCGCGAGCGGGAGAGGGGAGAAACTCTGCCGAAGCCATCCCGATGAGGACCGCATGACCGATCTGTCTACGCCTACCGTCGAGTCGCTGACCGCCGCGTCTTCGCCGCGCGCGGCGGCGTTGCCCTTCACGATCGAGGCCGCCAGCGCGGGCGAACCGCTGATCGAAGCGCTGCCCCGTCTGCGCGCGGACATCGAAGCGCACCTGCGCACCACCGGCGGCGTGCTGTTCCGCTCGTTCGCCGTCGGCGGCGCCGAGGGATTTCGGGCCTTTGCCGCCGCCTTCGGCCATCCGCTGCTGAGCTACGAGTTCGGTTCCACGCCGCGCAGCAAGGTGACTGGCGGCGTCTATACCTCGACCGAATACCCGGCGCACCAATCGATTCCGTTGCACAACGAACAGGCCTATACGCGCGAATGGCCGATGAAGATCTGGTTCTATTGCGAACGCGCGGCACCGCAGGGCGGCGAAACGCCGATTGCCGACAGCCGCGCGATCTACCGCGCGGTCGATGCCGGCACACGGGAACGCTTTGCCACGCGCGGGCTTTGCTATGTACGCAACTTCGGCAACGGCATGGATGTGCCCTGGCAGCAGGTGTTCAACACCGAGGACCGGACCGAGGTCGAGGCCTACTGCGCGCGACATGGCATCGTCTGTGAATGGAAGGACGACGGCGAACTGCGCACGCGGCAGCGGGTACAGGGCATCGCCCATCATCCGCATACCGGCGATCCGGTGTGGTTCAATCAGGCCCATCTGTTCCATCTGTCGGCGCTGGCGCCCGAGATGCGTGACGTGCTGCTCGATACCGTCGGCGAAGAGGACCTGCCGCGCAACGTCTACTACGGCGACGGCACGCCGATTCCCGATGCCGAGCTGGACGCGGTCCGCGCGGTGCTGGACGCGCACAAGATCGTGTTCCCGTGGCGGGAGGGCGATGTGCTGATGCTGGACAATATGCTGACCGCGCACGCGCGGGAGCCGTTCAGCGGTCCGCGCAAGGTCGTGGTGGCGATGGCGGAGCCGCACGGCGCGCCGGCGTAGCGATGTCGGGGCGCACCGCCAAGTCTCGTCATTCCCGCGAACGCGGGAATCCAGCGTCGTTCTGTCGTTCAAAGCCACTGGGTCCCCGCTTTCGCGGGGACGACGAGCAGGTGACCTACTTCAGGTCGCCGAACTTGCGCCCCTGTGCCACCAGCTCCTCCAGCAGCCTGGCTGGCTTGAAGTCGGGACCGAAGCTCTCCTCGTAGCGCCGCAGCGTCTCCAGCACCTTGTCCAGCCCGATCGTGTCCGCGTAGAACATCGGACCGCCGCGGTAGACCGGCCAGCCATAGCCGTTGACCCAGATCACGTCGATGTCCGACGCGCGGATCGCCTTGCCCTCCTCCAGGATCTTCGCGCCCTCGTTGATCATCGGGTAAATGCAGCGCTCCAGGATCTCCTGCTCCGAGACCACACGGCTGGTCCGGCCCTGCTTCGCCGCGAAGTCGCGGATCACCTGCTCGACCACCGGCGACGGTTTGGCGTTGCGCTTCTCGTCGTAGTCGTAGTAACCGGCACCGGTCTTCTGGCCGCGCCGCTCCATTTCGCAGAGGATTTCGCGCAGCGTCGAGCTGCTCGATTTCTCCCGGACCCAGCCGAGGTCGAGGCCGGCCAGGTCGCTCATCGCGAACGGTCCCATCGGAAAGCCGAATTCGTACAGCGCGCGGTCGACGTCCCACGGCAGCGCGCCTTCCAGCACGAGTTTCTGCGCCTCGCGCTGGCGTTGCGCCAGCATCCGGTTGCCGACGAAGCCCGGGCAGACGCCGACCAGCGCGGCGATCTTGCCGATCTTGCGGGCCAGTTCCATCGACGTGCGGATCACCGGCTTGGCGGTCCTGGCGCCGCGCACCACCTCCAGCAGCTTCATCACATTGGCCGGCGAGAAGAAATGCAGGCCGATAACTGACTCCGGCCGCGACGTGGCGGCGGCGATCTCGTCGACGTCCAGCGCCGACGTATTGGTCGCCAGGATCGCGCCGGGCTTGGCGATGCGGTCGAGCCGGCCGAATACGTCCTTCTTGACGTCCATGTTTTCGAACACGGCCTCGATCACCAGATCGGCGTCGGCCAGCTTTTCCATCTCCAGCGTCGGCGTCAGCAGCGCCATGCGGTGCTCGATGTCGGTGGCGGTGATGCGGCCCTTCTTGGCCGTGTTCTCGTAGTTGGTCCGGATCGTGCGGACGCCGCGGTCCAGCGCCTGCTGCGATGTCTCGACGATGGTGACCGGATAGCCGGCGTTCAGGAAGTTCATCGCAATGCCGCCGCCCATCGTGCCGGCGCCGATGATGCCGACCTGCCTGACCGGCAGCAGCGGCGTATCGGCATCGATATCGGGCAGCTGCCAGACCTGCCGCGAGGCGAAGAAGTAGTAGCGCTGCGCCGCCGACTGCGTGCCGTTCAGCAGCTCGACGAACATCGCGCGTTCGCGCTTGAGCCCCTCGTCGAACGGCAGTTCGACCGCTGCCTCGATGCAGCGGATGTTGTATTCGGGCGCATCGAAGCCGCGAAAACGGCGGGCGTTGGCCCGGCGGAACTCGGCGAAGATCTCCGGCTTGCCGCGCGCCGCGGCGATCTTGTCGTCGAGGTCGCGCACCTTGCGCAGCGGCCGCCCTTCCCCCACCACCTGGCGGGCGAATGCGATGGCGTCGGCGCGCAGGCTGGCGTCATCGGTCAGCAGATCGACCAGGCCCATCTCGGCCGCGGCCGGGGCAGGTACATGGGTGCCCGAGGTGACCATCTCCAGCGCCTTCTCGACGCCGACGATGCGCGGCAGCCGCTGGGTGCCGCCAGCGCCCGGCAGCAGGCCGAGATTGACCTCGGGCAGGCCGCATTTGGCCGAACGCGCGGCGACACGATAGTGGCAGACCAGCGCGACTTCCAGCCCGCCGCCGAGCGCGGTGCCGTGAATGGCCGCGATCACCGGCTTGGGCGCATCCTCGATCGCGGCCTGCACCTCGGGCAGCGCCGGGCCGGTCGGCGGCTTGCCGAACTCGGTGATGTCGGCGCCGGCGATGAACGTCTTGCCGGCGCAGGTCAGCACGATGGCCTTGACCGCGTCGTCGGCGACGGCCTGCTTGACCCCCGCCAGGATGCCGGCACGGACATTGGCCGACAGCGCGTTGACAGGCGGCGAGTCGATCGTCAGCACGGCGATGCCGGCGTCCACGGTAAGGTCGGTGACCGGGTTGATGGTCGTCATCGATGTGTCTCCATTGGAATTGGATTGAAATCGGAATTGGATTCAGGACCGGCCTCGGGCCTCGGATCGGATTGGGCGCGGGATAAAAGCCGCGCGGCCCACGGCCAACTCAACCCGCCCGATCGCTGACATCGCGCGCGATCGCCAGAAAGCGGTCCAGCTCGTCGCGGATGCGCTTCTTGTTGTATTTGCCAACGCTGGTCTTCGGAATGTCGCGCGTGATCGCCACCAGCTTCGGCAGCATCCATTTGGTGATGCGGCCGGTGTCGACACCGTGGGTCTTCAGGAAGTCGATCACCGCATATTCGTCGGCCTCGAAGCCGGTGCGCACGCTGACCAGCGCCATCGGCCGCTCGCCCCAGACCGGATCGGGCACGCCGACCACGGTGGCCTCCTGCACGAAGTCGGCCATCGCGATCAGGTTCTCGAGCAGCACGGTCGGCACCATCTCGGCGCCGCTGCGGATCACGTCCTTGATGCGGTCGGCGATCGTGATATAGCCGTGCGCGTCGACCTTGGCCAGGTCGCCGGTATGCAGCCAGCCGCCCCGCCACAACTCGGCGCTTTTCTCCGGATCGCGGAAGTAGCGCTCGGTGGTCCACGGCGCGCGCACCACGATCTCGCCCACGGTCTGGTCGTCTTTGGGCACCGGCCGGCCATCGTCGTCGACCACCTCGACGTCGACGCCAAGGATCGGCAGGCCCGCCTTGACCAGCAGCGCATCGGTCTGCTCGCGGTCCAGGTCGACCAGGTCCTTCTTGATGAACGAGGTGACGATGGTCGGCGCGGTTTCCGTCATGCCGTAGCCGGAGCTCATCCGGAACGACGGGATCAGTGCCTCGAGCTTCTTCTTCAGGCCCAGCGGCAGCGCGCCGCCGCCGACGTTGACGCGCACCAGGCTGCTGAGGTCGTATTTGTGCAGGTCCGGGTATTCGAGCAGCATCGCCGCAATGGTGGCGACGATGCCGACCGAGGTCACCTTCTCGCGCTCGACCAGCTCACAGAACCCCTGCACGGTGAAGGTGCCATGCAGCACGATCTTCTGCGCGCTGTAGACCGCGATGAACGGCGCGCCCCAGGCATGGATATGGAACATCGGCGTGTTCAGCAGCGGCACCGCGGACTCGCCGAGCCGCACGCCCAGGCCGTCCTCGATATCGATCGACGGCGTGTTGGCGATCGCCATCTGCGCCATCACGTGCACCGTCATCAGATACAGCTGGCGGTGCGTGAAGGTCGCGCCCTTGGGTTGCCCGGTGGTGCCGGTGGTGTAGCACAGCGTTGCGTTGACGTCCTCGTGCAGCGCCGGCCAGTCGAACTGCTCCGGCTGCCTTGCCAACAGATCCTCGTAGTGAACCAGGTTTGCGATGCGCGTTTCGGGCAGGCCGGGCTTGTCCGACAGATAGACGAAACGCTGGACCACGTCCTTGATATGGTCGTAGATACCCTCGACCAGCGGCAGCAGCGTGTCGTCGAAGAACAGCACGCGGTCCTGCGCATGGCGGATCGTGTAGACGATATGTTCCGGCGACAGACGGACATTGACCGGGTGCAGCGTCGCGCCGACGCCCGGTACGCCGAAGTACAGTTCCAGGTGGCGATGGGTGTTCAGCGCCATGGTGGCGATGCGGTCGCCGGGTTCGCCCGGTGTGCCGGCCACCACGCCCAGCTCCGACGACAGCGCGTTGGCCAGCCGGCAGACGCGCCGATACCACTGGTCCCAGGTAAAGCGGAAATACTCGCCGCTGATGTGATTGCGGTAGACGACACCGATCTGGTCGGGATACATCCGCACGGGCCGCCGCATGATCGTGGTCAACAGCAGCGGATAGTGGGTGCTGAACTCGGGATAGGTTCTCGCTTCCATCTCGTCTCCTGGATCGTGGTTCTTGTCCTTTGTCCTTCCGTCTTTCTTGTCTTTCTCCCCTCCCCCGCGCGCGGGAGAGGGGTCGGGGAGAGGGCGAACGGCGTTCGCTATGGCTGATACCGGACGGCATAACGACTGCCCTTTCCCCCC
>NZ_AMPR02000389.1:0-1304 GCF_000307735.3 Cupriavidus sp. HPC(L)
ACCGCCCTTGACCGCGGTCTCCGACGCGTTGGCCGCCAGGCCGCTGGCCTGCCGCGCGTTGTCCGCGTTCTGGCGCACCGTGCCGGTCAGCTCTTCCATGCTCGACGCGGTCTCCTCCAGCGACGCCGCCTGCTGCTCCGTGCGCTGCGACAGGTCGTTGTTGCCGGCGGCGATTTCGCGCGAGGCCGAGGCGATCGATTCGGCCGCGGTCTTGAACTCCTGCACCATGCCCGACAGCTGCAGCTGCATCTGCTTCATCGCGTACAGCATGCTGTCGCGGTCGCCGGCGCGCAGCTTGATCTCGGTCGAGAAGTCGCCGTCGGCGATGCGCGATGCGATCGCGGCCGCGTAGGCCGGTTCGCCGCCCAGCTGGCGCGACAGCGCGCGGGCCAGGAACACGCCGAGCAGCAACGACACCGCCAGGCCGCCGAGCACCAGCGCCAGCATCCACAGGCGCGAGCTCTCGTAGACCCCCTCGGCTTCTTCCATGTTCGCGCGGGCACCGGCGTCGCGGCGCTTGACCATGTTGAACATCAGCTCTTCGATCGCATGGCCATCCTTGAGCAGCGCCGTGCTTTCCTCGAACACCTGGCTCTCGAACTGCGAGGTATCGAGCGGCTGGCGCGAGACCAGCTCGACGTACTTGGCCATGCGGTCGCGATAGGCCGGCAGCATCGTATCGAACTGCTTGATCAGCGCCTGGCCCTGTTCGGTCTGGAAGGAATTGCGGGCCTGCTTGATGCGCTCGTCGACCACGCCGAACGACTTCTCGATCAGCGTCTTCTCGGTCGTCCGTTCACCCATCGTCGAGGCCGACAGCAGCGCGATCTGCGCGCGGCTGGCGTACAGCAGATTGATGTTGGCGTCCTGCACGGCCTTCAGCGCCTGCAGGTCGGTGTTGTAGATCCGGCTGGTCCACTCGGTCATCCGGCCCATATTGACCACCCCCAGCAGGCCCATCGCCATGCCGATGACGGAAACGATCAGAAAGCCGACGACCAGCTTCGTCGCGACTCGCAGTTGCTTGAACCATTGCATGAGAACTACCTCTTCTTCTGGATGACCGTCCGGCCGGATGCGGCGCCGATCGCCAGCGATCGGTGCGCTTGCCGGCTTGCTTTCCGGCTTCGTTGTCGTGCCGGTTGATACTGCTGTCCGTGCTTCGATCGGTGCCGGGCGCCTGCCGGCGTCCGTGCCCGATCGCCCGTCAAAAACCCATCATCACACGCGTGCCAGCCGCGGCGCCGCAGTGTCGGGCACCGCCTCGCCGCGCGGACGCTGCGGGCGCGGCTCGGCGTGCAGGC